>JACMOY010000331.1 GCA_014377795.1 Actinomycetota bacterium
CAGCACGAACGCGGCGCGGGAGGTCATCCGGGCTCCTCGTCCTGGCGCACCCTGGACACCAGGTCGCGGATCATGTTCTGGGACAACGTGAAGTGCCGACCTGCGACCTCGGCCGCCGACGCCGGGTCGCCCTCGACCACGGCTCGGGCCAGAGCTTGGTGCTGGTCGAGTGCCGAGCGGCGGACCTGGTCGCTGTAGGGCTCGGCGCCGAGGTTGAGGCTCACCCGCGAACGGATCCGGCTGGACAGCCCCAGCAGCACCGGGTTGTGGGTGGCCTCGGCCACGGCGCGGTGCAGCCGCTCGTCCGCCTGCCGCGAGCCCTCGCGGTCGGTGGCGTCGCCGTACGCCTGCAGGGCGTGGGTGATCGCCTCGCAGTCCGCAGGGGTACGCCGCGTCGCCGCGGTGCTCGCGATCAGCGGCTCGAGCAGGGTGCGGGCGTCGAACAGCGCCTCGAAGTGCTGCCAGTTGGGAATCAGGTGGCGGCGCACCATCTCGGCGGACGACGGGCCCCAGTCGGCGAGGACGAAGTAGCCACCGTTGCGGCCGCGCCGCACCTCGAGGTAGCCCGTGTCGGTGAGGGTGCGCAGCGCGTCGCGCACCGTCGACCGCGAGACGCCGAGCATCGGCGCCAGGTCACGCTCGCTCGGCAGCCGCTGCCCGGGCACGTAGACGCCGAGAGCCACCGCGGTCACCAACCGGTCGACCACCTGGTCGCCGACGTGCCGCGAGACGATCGGCTCACCCAGCGGGTCCGACGTCCCGGTGTCGACGCTGGCGAGCACGTCGAGGTCCAGGTCACCCGGGCGGCCGGTCACGGTGCCGCCCCCAGGCTCGTGGACCGAGCAGCCGCAGCCGGCGGTACGGCGCTGAACCTGGTGTGCAAGAACCGGGCCAGCGTGCGCGCGCCGTCCACGATGCTGGCCAGCTCGACCGACTCGTCGACGCCGTGGATGTCGTGGGCGACGGCCCCGAAGCACAGCGCCGGCACGCCGAAGTCGTTGAGGTAGGTGCGTGCGTCGGTGGTGCTGCCCATCGAGAACGTGCGGGGCAGGGCGCCGTGCGCGTCGCGGTGCGCCTCGCTCATGGCGGCGACCAGCGGGTGGTCGGCCGCGAGCTCGTACCCCTGGGCGCGCAGCCCGGTCGTGACGACAGTCGGCGGCGCGGGGAAGTCCGGGTCGGCGTCGGTGATCGCCAGGACGGCGGCCCGCACCTCGGTCTCGGCCCGCGCCGGTGTCCACGCCCGGGGGAACCCGACGCGCAGCCGGAACGTCGCGGACGCCGGGACGCTGGAGTGCCAGTCCCCGGCGCAGACGCCGCCGACGTTGAGGTTGTACGGGCTGCGCACCTGTGCCAGGCCGGCGTCGGGATCCGCGTCCGCCAGCGTGTCGCACCACCGGCGCAGTCCCTGGACGACGCGCATGCCGAGGTCGACCGGGTTGGCACCCAGGTCGGCGGACTCGGCGTGCGCCGCGGTGCCACGCACCTCGACGTCGACCCACAGCACCCCGACCCCGCCGAGCATCAGGCCGAGGTCGGTGGGCTCCAGCAGCACGACGGCGTCGGCCAGCACCCCCTGGCGCGCCGCCGTCAGCGCCCCGTTGCCGGTGCACTCCTCCTCGATCACGGCGAGGAACCCCAGCCGCCGGTGGGCGAACAGGGTGGGCTCGACCTCGCGCAGCGCGCGCAGCGCCAGGGCGCCGATCGCGAAGCCACCCTTCATGTCGCCGGCCCCGCGGCCGTACAGCCGGCCGTCGCGTCGGGTCGGGGTGAACGGTGCCGATGCCCACAGGTGCGGGGTGCCGGCCGGGACGACGTCCATGTGGCCGTTCAGCAGCAGCGAGAGCGGGCCCTCGCCCGGCGTCGTGCCCAGCACCTGGTACCGGTCGTCACCGGGCGGCAGCGGCTGGTTGACCCCGGCGCGCTCGTCGTCGACCGGGCCGGCCGGGAACGGCAGCCGCTCGACGTCCAGCCCCAGGTCGACCAGCTCGTGGGCGAAGACCTCCAGCGCCGCCTGCTCGCTGCCGACCACGCTGGGCGCGGCGACCAGGTCGGCGAGCAGCCCGAACGCACGCTCCGCGTTGCGCACGATCGCCTGGTCGAGCTCCGACACGCTGCTCCTTTGGCATGAGGTTTAGTCCTTAAACCATTTGCAGTCTGTCCTGTCCCGCCCCCCACCGCAAGGGGTTCGCCGACGTGGTCACGTCATGCCGGCCAGGCCCTGCCTCGCCAGGCGGCGCCGCCTGGCGGAGCTCGCGTCCGCCAGGCAGAGCACCGCGGGACGCCGCGGTACGGTCGCGGCCACGCGCGGCCGGCCGGCCGCGTGGTCAGCGGAGAGGACGACGATGACGGCGGACGAAGGACGGGTGGCCGTCACCGGCGGTGAGGTCTGGTGGCAGCGGGTCGCGGGCGGCAGTGGTGTCCCGCTGCTGCTGCTGCACGGCGGGCCCGGCGGCTCGAGCCTGGGGTCGGTGCAGACCCTCGCCCACGTGCCGGACGACCGTCCGGTCTACCTCTACGACCAGCTCGGGTCAGGACGCTCCGACCGCCCGCACGACACCGGGCTGTGGACCGTGGAACGGTTCGTCGACGAGCTGGCGCAGGTGCGCGCGGCCCTCGGGCTGGACCGGGTGCACCTGCTCGGTCACTCGTGGGGGTCGGTGCTCGCGACGTCCTACCTGCTGACCCGCCCCGAGGGCGTGGCCTCCGTCGTCCTGTCCAGCCCGTGCCTGGACGCGCGGCGCTGGGCGCGCGACCAGCTGACCTGGCTGGCCCAGATGCCGGACGACGTGCAGCGGACGATCACGCGGGCCGAGGCAGACGGCAGCACCGACTCGGCGGCCTACCAGGACGCGACGCGGCAGTTCTACCGTCGCCACCTGTGCCGACTGGACCCCTGGCCGTCGCACGTCGAGGAAGGAGTCGCCGACATCAACCACGAGGTGTACGGCCACATGTGGGGCGCCTCGGAGTTCACCGTCAGCGGCACGCTGCAGGACTTCGACGTCACGGGCCGCCTGGCCGAACTGAGTCTGCCCGCGCTGCTCGTCTGCGGCGAGTACGACGAAGCGCGTCCCGAGACGGTGCGCGAGCAGGCAGCGCTGCTGCCCGGCGCGCAGTTCGCGGTCATCGGCGGGGCCTCGCACATGACCAACGTCGAGCAGCCGGACGCCTACTGGCGCACCGTCCGTGAGTTCCTCGCGGGCACCGGAGCCTGAGCCCGAGGGCCCAGCTCACACCACCCAGGCCGGCCCCTGGACGCTGACGCCGACCAGGTCCCCCGGGCTGGGCGCGGTGGCGCCGTCCACGCGCGCGACGACGTCAACGCCCTCGCCGGGGTCGGTCGCGAGGCGCAGCCGGACCGACGCGTCGTGCCCGTGGTAGGCCACGTCCAGCACCCGTCCCACCAGCTGCGCGCCCTGCGAGCGGCCGAGGCGCAGCTGTTCGGGGCGGATCATGACCGACGCCGCCCCGGGGGTCGCCGGCCCCTGGACGTCGACCAGCCCGAGCGCGCAGGTGGCCCCGGCGTCCGAGACCACCGCGGGCAGCACGACGGCCTCGCCGACGAACTCGGCGACGGCCCGGTCGACCGGCGCCTGGTAGATCTGGCGCGGCGTGCCGGCCTGCGCGATCCGCCCGCCGCCCATCAGCGCGACCTGGTCGGCGAGCGACAGCGCCTCGTCCTGGTCGTGGGTGACCAGGATGGCGGTCGCGCCGGTGGCCCGCAGCGCCTGCAGCACCGCGCGTCCGGTGTCGGCCCGCAGCCCGGAGTCCAACGACGAGAACGGCTCGTCCAGCAGCACGACGGCCGGGTCGGGGGCGAGGGCGCGGGCGACGGCCACGCGCTGCTGCTGGCCGCCGGACAGCTCGTGCGGGAAGCGTTTGGCGAGCGAGGGGCTCAGGCCGAGCAGCTCGAGCAGGTCACCGACCCGGTCACCGGACCGCCGTCGCGCCCGGGCCAGACCGAAGGCGATGTTGGCGGCGACGTCCAGGTGCGGGAACAGCGCGCCCTCCTGGGGCACGTACCCGACGCGTCGCCGGGCCGTCGGAGTGGACGACGTCGCGTCGGCCACCAGCTCACCGCCGAGGTGGATCGTGCCCTCGTCGGGCGCCAGGAACCCGGCGATCAGCCGCAGCAGGGTGGTCTTGCCGCACCCCGACGGCCCCAGGACCGCCGTCGTGCTGGACGCGGGGACGTCCAGGTCGACCCCGGTGAGCACCCGCTGCTCGCCGAACGACAGGGCGAGCCCACGGATCACGACGGACGTCATGCGCGCGCGAACCTCCGGGCCTGGCGGGTGAGCAGGTACGTCGCGGGGATCGACACGAGGATCATCAGCGCGGCGTACGGGGCGGCCTCACCGTAGGCAACGCTGCTGCTGCTGCTCCAGAACGCGGTCGCGAGGGTGCGGGTGCCGATCGGCGACAGCAGCAGCGTCGCGGTCAGCTCGGTGCTCGCGGCGATGAACACCAGCGCCGCACCCGACGCCAGCCCGGGGGCGATCAGCGGCAGGGTGACCCGTCGGAAGGTCTGCAGCGAGCTGGTGCCGAGCGAGGCGGAGACGTCGTCCAGCAGGGGCGGGGCCTGCGCCAGCGCGGCCCGGGCGCTGACGACCCCGCGCGGCAGGAACATGATCACGTACGCCATCACCAGCAGCCCGGCGCTCTGGTACGCCGGCTGCACCCACCGGATCGCGACGGTGACCAGCGCCAGCGCCACCACGATCCCCGGCAGGGCGTTCGCGGTGTAGGTGCCTCGCTCGAGCAGGACCGTCGCCAGCCGCGGGTAGCGCACGGCGAGGTAGGCCACCGGCAGGGCAGCGAGCACCGTCACGGCGGCCGCACCGGCAGCCAGGCCGAGCGTCATCGCCGTGGCCGATGCCAGCGCGGCGACCGGGAAGGACGTCGGGCTGCCGGTCAGCAGCCAGAACCCCAGGCTGGCGACCGGCACGCCGAGCGACAGCACGCCCAGCGCCGTCGCCGCGGCCAGCGCGGGCGTGGTCCAGCGGTGCAGCCGGTGGCGGACGGTCGCCCGGGTGGCTCCGCTGCCGACGCGGGCCAGCCGGCGGTCACCGCGGGCGCGCTGCTCGCCGACCAGCAGCAGCAGGCACAGCAGCACCAGGACGGCGGCGAGCGCCGTGGCCGCCGGCCCGTTGAACGAGGACCGGTACTGGTCGTAGATGGCCGTCGTGAACGTCGGGAACCGCAGCATCTGCAGGGCGCCGAACTCGGCGAGCAGGTGCAGGCTGACCAGCAGCGAGCCGCCGAGCAGGGCGGGTCGCAGCTGCGGCAGGACGACCCGTCGCAGGACGCGCCAGCGGCCCAGCCCCAGCGAGGCGGCGGTCTCCTCCAGCGCCGGATCCAGGCCGCGCAGCGTCGCAGCCACCGGCAGGAACACCAGCGGGAAGTAGGACAGCGTGCAGATCAGCACCGCCCCGCCGTACCCCTCGACCCGCGGCGTCAGTGAGACCCACCCGTAGCTGTTGACGAACGCCGGGACCGCGAGCGGGGCCCCCAGCAGCGCCGTCCAGACCCGACGTGCGGGCAGGTCGGTGCGCTCGACCAGCCAGGCGGCCGCCGTACCGATGACGGCCGAGGCGGTGACGGCGCCCAGCACGAGGCGGACGGTGTTGGCGAGCAGCTCGCCCACCCGGGGACGCAGCAGCAGCCGACGGGCCTCGTCCCACCCGGTGCTGACCGTCGAGGCGGCGACGAACGCCAGCGGCACCAGGGCGAGCAGCACCACGAGCCCCGCGAGCGCCACCGCCAGGGGGGGCAGTGGCGTCAGCGGGGCACGTGGTGGCCGGCGGGTCGTCGTCGCGGTCAGAGCAGACCCGCCTGCTGCATCAGGTCGACGACCTTCGGTGCGTTCAGCTGGGCGACGTCGACGGTCGGTGCGTCGAGCTGGTCGAGCGGCTTGAGCCCCTTGGCGGACGCCGTCCCGTTGCCGACCGCGTACTCCATGGCGGGGCTGTCGGCGAGCACCTGCTGCCCCTGCGGGCCGTTGAGGTAGGCGACGAGCTGCTGGGCGGCGGCCTGCTCCGTGCTCGACTTCAGGACTCCGGCGCCCGAGAGGCCGACGAACGCGCCGGGGTCCTGCTTGCCGAAGTACTCGAGGGCGACGTTCTTGCTGTTGGCTCCGGACTCGGCCCGGTCCTTGAACCAGTAGTAGTGGTAGATCACGCCGCCCTGGATCTCACCGGAGTTCACGGCCTTCATGACCGCCTCGTTGCCCTCGTAGATCTTGGCGTTGTCCTTGACCCCCTTGAGCCACGCGGACGTCGCGGCCTCACCCTTCAGCGCGAGCACGGCGCTGACGATCGCCTGGAAGTCCGCGCCCCCGGCCGAGACCCCGAACCGGCCCTTCCACTGCGGCTGGGCCAGGTCGAGCAGCGAGGCGGGCAGGGCGCCGGGCTTGACCTGGTCGGTGTTGTAGGCGAACACGGTCGAACGGGCCGCGAAGCCCACCCACGTGCGGTCCGAGGGCACGTAGCGCGGCGCCACCTGGGCCAGAGCCGGCGCGGCGACCGGGGCGAACAGGCCCTTGCGCGCCACCAGCGTCATCGACGGGGAGTTCTCGGTGACGAACACGTCGGCGGGCGAGGCCGCGCCCTCCTGCACCAGCTGGTTGGCGAGCTCGGTGTCGTCGCCGCTGCGCATCCGGACGTCGATCCCGGTGCGCTTGGTGAAGTCGGCCACCATGAGCATCATCAGATCCTCGTGCTGGGCGTTGTACAGCGTCAACGTCGGCGGGTCCTGCGACGCCGACGACGTGTCCGAGCCCCCGCACCCGGTGAGTAGGCCGAGGGCGGCGACAGCCGCCACGACGGTGGTCCAACGGGTGGTGCGGCGCATGGGTGACTCGCTCCTTCGATCGGCTAGTGAGGTAAGCCTACCCTTACTC
>JACMOY010000332.1 GCA_014377795.1 Actinomycetota bacterium
GCCGCGCGGCAGGACGACGGCGGCTTCGGCTGGCTGGACGAGCGCTACCGGCTCGACCCATCCCACCCCGGCCACACCTGGCTGATGGCGCGGATGACGCACGTCGCGGGACTGGAGGTGCTGCGTGGCAGGGACTTCGGCGAGCTGCTCGACCACGGCGTGCGGGCGTTGGAGGGGCCGCTGCACGACGACGAGCACGGCGGGTGGTTCTCGTCCACCGACCCCGACGGCCAGGTCGACAAGCGCGCGTACGACCACTGCTTCGTCGTCCTCGCTGCGTCCACCGCCACCGTGGCCGGCCACCCGCGCGGGCGGGCGCTGCTCGACCGGGCGCTCGACGTGCTCGAGCGCCGGTTCTGGGACGACGAATCCGGGCTGCTCGTCGACGTGTGGGACCGCTCGTGGACCGAGCTCGAGCCGTACCGCGGCGCCAACGCCAACATGCACGGCGTCGAGGCGATGCTGGCCGCGGCTGACGCCACTGGTGACGTCCGATGGCACCAGCGGGCGCTGCGGGTCGCCGAGACCCTGGTGCACCAGCACGCGCGGGCCAACCACTGGCGGCTGCCCGAGCACTTCGACGCGCAGTGGCAGGTGCTGCCCGAATACAACGTGGACGACCCGGCCCACCCGTTCCGCCCGTACGGCGCCACGATCGGCCACTGGTTCGAGTGGTCGCGTCTGCTGCTGCACCTGCGGCACGGGCTCGTCGACCCCGCGCCGTGGCTGCTCGACGACGCACACTCGCTCTTCGACGCCGCGGTGCGCGAGGGCTGGGCGGTCGACGGGGCACCGGGCTTCGTCTACACCGTCGACGCGCACGGCTGCCCCGTCGTGCGCGCCCGCCTGCACTGGGTGCTCTGCGAGGCCGTCGCCGCGGCCGAGGCCTGGCGCGCCGTCCAGCCCGCACCGGCCCTGGACGAGCACCTGGCCCGCTGGTGGACCTACGCCCGCGAGCACCTGGTCGACGTCGAGAACGGCGGCTGGGTGCACGAACTGGGCCCCGACAACCCCCCGGCCGCCGGCACCTGGGCCGGCAAGCCCGACGTCTACCACGCCTACCAGGCGGCCCTGATCGGCCTGCTGCCCCCGGCGCGCAGCATCGCCGCCGCTGTGCGCGAGCGCTGAGCGCCCGCAGTGGCGGTGCGGGGCGACTCGCGTCACACTTTTCGAAGAACGACGCAATCGGGCGAAAGCCATCGAAGCGGCCCCCATCGGCCGGCCGGTGACGGCGCCACGAATCCGCCCCGTGAAGGAGAACCGACCGTGACCGACAAGCCGAGCACGTCCAGCGCCCTCACCCCCGCGACCAGCGCCCTGGTCACCGAGCAGGGCAAGACGACCACCGCCGACGCCGTGGTCGCCAAGATCGCCGGCATCGCCGCCCGCGAGGTGTCCGGCGTCCACGCCCTCGGCGGCGGCACGGCCCGCGCCGTGGGCGCACTGCGCGAGCGGATCCCGGGTGGGCGCACCAACCACTCGCAGGGTGTCGCCGTCGAGGTCGGCGAGCGCGAGGCCGCCATCGACCTGCAGCTCGTCGCGGACTACGGCATGTCGGTCGCCGACCTGGCGGCGGGCATCCGCCGCAACGTCATCTCGGCCGTCGAGCGGATGACCGGCCTGGTGGTCACCGAGGTCAACATCGAGGTGCAGGACGTGTTCCTGGCCAGCGAGGACGACCAGGACGGCGCCGACCAGGA
>JACMOY010000333.1 GCA_014377795.1 Actinomycetota bacterium
GGAACACCCCCATGACGTGATCGATGCGTAGCCCGCCGGGGTGGCGCAGGGCCCCCCGAACGACGTCACGCAGCGGCAGGTGGGTCGCGCCCAGCAACGGCCGACCGGGCGTAGGGGACATCTGCACACTGTATGCAGAACGGTCGTGCGCAAACCGTCTTGGCGCGTGAACGGCCCGGACTGCCCCTGCCACTCAGAACAGGCTGAGCTGAGCGGCCCGCTCGACCTCGGGCTCGACGTCCGGCACGACCTCGGGCGCTGGGACGGCCTCGCGCACCACGGGCGGCAGGTCGTGCTGCTCGGCCTGCCAGCCCCAGCCGTCCCCACCGGGGGGCGCGCCGCCGACCAGCGCCCACAGGGACGGCCCGAGCCGGATGTCGCGCAGCCCCAGCGCCGCTTGGATGCGCACCAGGTCCAGCGGCACGTGCATCTGCGCGAGCGGGGGCACGGGCAGGTCGTCGCGCATCCGCATCAGCTCGAGGTTGCGCGCCACGTTCGCGCGCGCCTGCGGGTCGAGCAACCGCCGCGTCGCCGCCGCACCGATCACGCCCTCGACCTCGTGCCGCCGCCCGTCCTCGACCGCGGCGTAGGCGTCGCCGACGCGGCCGAAGGTGGCCAGCAGCCGGGCCGCCGTCTTGGCCCCGATACCCAGGGCGCCCGGCAGGTTGTCGGAGGTGTCACCGCGCAGCGCGGCGTAGTCGCGGTACTGGCCCGCTGCGACACCGCAGGCCGCGGGCAGCCGCTCGGCCGTCAGCAGCGGCGAGGCCGGGATCCCGCCGACGATGGCCCGCAGCACCGAGGTCCACCCGTCGATCAGCGCGAACGCGTCGCGGTCGCTGGTGACGACGGCACAGCGCCAGCCCTCACGCCGGGCCAGGGCCGCAGCCGACGCCATGACGTCGTCCCCCTCCCACCCGTCGTGCTGGACGACAGTGAAACCGCACTCGCGCAACAGATCTGGTGCCGCCGCCAGCTGGTGCACGAGATCGTCGGACTTCTCGCGCCGCCCGGCCTTGTACGCCGGGTAGTCCCGCTTGCGCAGCGAGTCCCCCGAGCAGTCGAAACCGACGACGACGCCGTCCGGCGTCAGCCGCGCGGCGGCACCCCCGATCGAGCTGACGAACCCGCGCAGCGCCCACGTCGGCTCGCCCGCCGCGTCGCGCTGGTCGCTGTGCTCGTGGGCGTGGTGGGCCCGGTGCAGCAGGCTGTTGCCGTCGACCGCCATCAGCAGCGGGGCGTCGTCGGCTGGGCTCACCCCGCCACGGTAACGCCCCACGCCCCCCGAGCAGGCGCCCTGCTCGTGGGGCAGGATCGACGCGTCCCGCGCCGTCCGCGGGGGCGTCCGGCACCCGAGGGGACCACGATGGGGCACGACCTGCCCGAGCTGCTCGACCAGGAACGACGTCTGCAGCTCACGAGCTTCGACCACGACATCGCCTGGGAGCTCGGCGCGCAGCTGGTCGGCGCCGCGCGCTCCGCGGCGCTGCCGCTGGTGATCTCGGTGCGCCGGGGGCGACAGCGCCTGTTCCACGCCGCGCTCGCGGGCACGTCCGCCGACAACGACGGCTGGATCGAGCGCAAGAGCCGCGTCGTCGACCGTTTCGGCCACAGCTCGCTGTACGTCGGCGAGCTCTTCCGCTCGCGGGGGACCACCTTCGAGCAGTCCTCGGACCTGGACCTGCGCCTGTACGCCGCGCACGGCGGCGTGTTCCCGCTGATCGTCACCGGCGTCGGACCGGTCGGCACGGTGGGCGTCTCAGGACTCCCCCAGGTCGAGGACCACGAGTTCGTCGTCCAGCAGCTCGAGCTCTACCTCACCACCCGCTGACCCCCACCCCCCGGCACTTGCTGCACTACTTGCCGTCGGGCGAGCGGGGTCCGACGCACTTGGCGCACAAAGTGCTGGTGGGTGGGTGGGGGGGATCAGGCGGGCGAGCGGTCGGGGCCCTCGTCGTCGATGGTGCGGTCGACCCGGCAGAACCGCTCGACCAGGGCGCCGGCGACCCACACCGCTACCGAGGTCAGCAGCGCCACGAGCGCGCGCACCGCCATCGCGCGCCGCGAGGCGACGTCCAGGGTCGACGCCAGGGCCAGCGCCTGCCCGGCATACCACCCGGTGAGCAGCGAGCCGGCGTACTGGGCGGCCTTGGCGAGCACCACCGTGCGCGCAGCCATCAGCGGGTCGAGCGGCCGGGTGCGGGCGCCCCGCGTCCAGCGGCGCACGGGCAACCCGGCGACCAGCACCGCGATGGCCATCAGCGCCATCACCCCCGGCGCGGTCCACGGCAGCGCCGGCAGCTCGTGGCCGCCCGCCGCCCACGACCGCAGACCAACGCCGCTGACGACCGCGATGACCAAGGCCGTCAGCAGCAGGGGCCAGGTGCGGGTGGGCCTCATGCTGGCACCGCCGACACGCCGGCCCGGTCAGGGGCCTGCTCGAGCAGCCGGCGGACGTCGGCCACCTGGCCGTCGGGCAGCCGCAACCGGGCGCGGGGGTCGGCTGCCGCCCACGGCGCGAGGACGAAGGCGCGCTCGTGGGCTCGCGGGTGGGGCAGCGTGAGCGCGGGGTCGTCCTGGACGACCTCGTCGTCGTCACCCGGGTCGCCGTAGGCGACCAGGTCGAGGTCGAGCGTGCGCGCACCCCAGCGCACCCCCCGCTCGCGGCCGTTGCCGGCCTCGATCGCGTGCAGCGCGGCGAGCAGCGCCGCCGGCGCCAACGTGGTGCGGGCCAGCACAACGGCGTTGAGGTAGTCGGGCTGGTCGGGCCCCCCGACCGGGGCGGTGCTCACCACCGGTGAGGTCGCCGTCACCTCGAGGCCCTCGAGCACACCCAGGGCGGCGACGGCGTCGGCCAGGGTCGCCGCGCGGTCGCCGAGGTTGGCGCCGACGGCGATCACGACGGCGGCCACGACCGCCACCGCCGGATGCTGACGACGACGTCGTCGAACGGCACGGTGACCGGTGCCTGCGGCTTGTGGACGGTCACGTCGGCGGCGACTACGGCCTCGGCCGCCAGCGCGACGTCGGCGATCCGCTGGGCGAGGGTCTCGACGAGAGCCACCGGCTCACCCGCAACCACCGCCACCACCGCCTCGGCGAGCTCGCCGTAGTGCACCGTCTGGGTCAGGTCGTCGCCGGCCGCTGCCTGGCGGGTGTCCAGGTGGAGCACGACGTCGACCGCGAACCGCTGGCCGAGCGCGCGCTCGAAAGCGAGCACACCATGGCGACCGCGGGCCCCGATGCCGCGCACGCTGACCTGGTCGAGGGGCCGGCCGCCGGCGTCCAGAACCGGACCGAAGCCGCTCAAAGGGCACCGCCCGGCCGGTGCGCCGCCGACCGCACGGCGGCAGCCACCCGGACGGCGTCCGCGGTGGCCGGCACGTCGTGCACCCGCACGCACCAGGCGCCGGCCAGGGCGATCAGCGCACTGGTGGCCGCCGTGGCGTCGTCCCGGCGCTGCGCCGGACGGGGCTCGCCGTCCGGACCGGCCAGCAGCGACCCCAGGAACCGCTTGCGCGAGGCTCCCACCAGCAGCGGGCGACCGAGTGCGGTCAGCACGTCGAGGTGGGCCAGCAGCTGCCAGTTGTGGTCGGCCCGCTTGGCGAAGCCCAGGCCGGGGTCGAGCACCAGCTGGCTGCGGGCCACCCCCTGCTCGACGAGGGCCTCGACCCGCGCGCTGAGCTCGTCGCGCACCTCGGCGACGACGTCGGTGTAGGTGGCCAGCTCGTCCATGCCGGACGAGGGCCCGCGCCAGTGCATGACGACGAAGGGGACGCCGGCACCGGCGACCACCCCCGCCATGGCCGGGTCGGCCAGACCACCGCTCACGTCGTTGACGAGCGCAGCGCCCGCCGACAGGGCAGCCTGGGCCACCTCCGCGCGCATGGTGTCGATGCTGACCCGGGCGCCGGCCGCCGCCAGCTCGCGCACGACCGGCAGCACCCGCCGCAGCTCCTCGTCGACCGGGGGGCGGCTGGCGCCGGGCCGGGTCGACTCACCGCCCACGTCCAGCAGGTCGGCGCCCTGATCGAGCAGGTCGAGCCCGTGCCGCACGGCAGCGTCCGGGTCGAGCCAGAGGCCGCCGTCGCTGAACGAGTCGGGGGTGACGTTCACGACCCCCATCACCAGGCAGCGGTCGGGCACCTCAGCGCCGTCCGGTGACCAGGGCCATGGCCTCGGCCCGCGTCGCGGGGTCGCGCAGCTGGCCGCGCACAGCCGAGGTGACCGTGCGGGCCCCCGGCCGGCGCACCCCGCGCATGGCCATGCACAGGTGCTCGCACTCGACCACGACGATGACCCCGCGCGGCGCCAGCTGCTCGACCAGGGCCTCGGCGATCTGGGTGGTCATCCGCTCCTGCACCTGCGGGCGGCGGGCGAACACGTCGACCAGGCGCACCAGCTTGGACAGGCCCGTCACCCGCCCGTCGTTCGCCGGGATGTAACCGACGTGGGCGACGCCGTGGAAGGGCACCAGGTGGTGCTCGCAGGTCGAGAACACCTCGATGTCGCGCACCATCACCAGCTCGTCGTGCCCCATCTCGAACGTCGTCGAGAGCACGTCGGCGGGCGACTGGTGCAGGCCGGCGAAGATCTCGGCGTACGAGCGGGCCACCCGGGCGGGGGTGTCGCGCAGCCCCTCGCGCTCGGGGTCCTCGCCGATGGCCAGCAGCAGCTCACGTACCGCCGCCTCGGCGCGGGGAAGGTCCACCGACCGGCTCAGCGACCGCCGTCGACGGTGCCGCCGTCGGGCACCTCGACCACGGCCACCGGTGGGCGCTCGGGCTCGGGCAGGGCGTGCCCGTTGCTCGCGGCCTTGATCTCGTTGGGCGTCAGCACCGGCGGCTGCTGGCTGATCGGGCGGCGTTCGCTCGAGAGCCAGACCGGCCGCTCGGGGGCCTTGTGGATGTCGGCGAAGATGTCGAGCAGCTCGGGACCGCCGAGGGTCTCCTTCTCGAACAGCTTGAGCACCAGCTCGTCGAGCAGGCCGCGGTTCTCGACCAGCACGTGCCAGGCCTCGTCGTGGGCGGCCTCGATGAGGCGGCGCACCTCTTCGTCGACGACCCCGGCGACCTCCTCGGAGTAGTCGCGCCCGTGGCCCATGTCGCGGCCCATGAAGACCTCGCCGCTCTCGGCGCCGAGCTTGATGGCGCCGACCCGCTCGCTCATGCCGAACTGGGTCACCATCCGCCGGGCCAGGCCGGTGGCCTTCTCGATGTCGTTGGACGCACCCGTGGTCGGGTCGTGGAAGACCAGCTCTTCGGCCACCCGGCCGCCGAGGGCGTAGGCGAGCTGGTCGAGCAGCTCGTTGCGGGTGGTGGAGTACTTGTCGTCGACGGGGAGCACCATCGTGTAACCCAGGGCCCGACCGCGCGGCAGGATCGTGATCTTGGCGACCGGGTCGGTGTTGCGCAACGCCGCGGCGACGATGGCGTGACCGCCCTCGTGGTACGCGGTGA
>JACMOY010000334.1 GCA_014377795.1 Actinomycetota bacterium
GACCGGTCGTCGACCAGCCAGATCCTCGCGTACGCCGCCACCGACCGCCGCGCCGCCGCACCCACGAGCTGGGGGCGGGTGAACCCCACCCAGGCGCGTCCCGGTGCGGCCAGCACGTCCACGGGCAGTCGCTGGCCGCTCACCCGGGATCGGGGCAGGTAGAACCCCATCCCCAGGGCCACCGAGCCGTCCGCGAACATGACGCCGTCACCGGGTCTGGCGAGCGCGAGCACCGTGCGGCTCGCCCTGCGGTAGTCCTCGTAGTGGTAGCTCGCCAGCACCTGGGCGGTGGTCCCGAGGGCGAGCGACGCGGCCACCAGGACGCCCCCCGCCCGGCGCAGCACGCGGGCCCGGCCGCCTGCCACGCGAGTGGCAGCGGCGCCGATGGCCAGGCACTGCGCCCAGACGGTCGCGTCGAGGTAACGGGGCACGAAGGTCGGGCGAACCAGGCCCGCCGCCGTCAGCAGCAGCACCGGCACGACGACCACGAGGACCAGCAGCCCGCCCGGCGGGGACGTCGGTCGGGTGCGCCCGAGCTCGACCAGGGCCCACGTCAGCGCCACCAGCACCACCGGGCCGCCGGCCAGGAGGCTGAGACCGCCCACCAGGTGCGGCAGCGTCAACGCCGGCACCCAGTGCAGCTGGGCCTGCTGGTGCAGCGACACGGCGAGGATCCCCAGCGTCGTGGCGGCAGCGGGCACGTGAGCGCTGAGCCACAGCCACCTGCTGCGTCCGGCCACCGTGGGGCGCAGCGCCACGGCCAGTGCGACGACGACGAGCGCGGCGTACAGGTGCAGTCCGACGGCCAGCACGCTGACCAGGGAGTACGCCGACCAGCGGCGCGCCGAAGGCACCTCCCGCGCGCGCAGCCCCAGCAGCGCCGCGGCCGCGCAGGCGAACGCGACCAGGGCGTAGGGCCGGGCGTCGCGGGCGTAGGCCACCGCGAAGGGGTGGACCGCCAGCAGCCCCGCCCCGATCAGGGCCGGCCACCGACCGACCAACCGGCGGCCGATGCGCTCGGTGAGCAGCACCGCACCCACGCCCGCGAGCGCGCTGGGCAGGCGCAGCCACAGGGCGCCGTCGCCGAACTCGCGCCACAGGTGCAGCAGCGCGTAGTACAGCCCGAGGTTGGCGTCGGTGGTGTGCAGCAAGCGCCACAACCCGGCCCAGCCCAGCCCACTGGCCCGCTCGGTGGCGATCTCGTCGTACCACAGCGGCGTCGATCCCAGCCTGGCGATCGACGCGACCCCCGCCAGCGCCAGCACGCCGGCCAGCGCCCACCGGCGCCCGGCTTGCGAGTCGGTGTCGCGCGCGGCCGCCGGCCCCACCCGAACGTCCTCGCGCATCGTCACCACGACGCCGATGGTGTCACCACCGACCTGAGGCTCCGCTGAGTGCGCTGGCCACCCGACCACGCTCAGCGAGCGTTCAGGTGCGGTCCTGCACGCTGGGCGTCATGACGACGTCCCAGCAGACCGCCGCTGCGTCACCCATCCGACGCATGCTCAACAAGGTGC
>JACMOY010000335.1 GCA_014377795.1 Actinomycetota bacterium
GCCGCTGCCGAGTCGGCCGGGGCCCCCGGTGCACCGGCCGGTGACTCGACGGCCGACGACGACGTCGTGGACGCCGAGGGCGTCGAGGACGACCCGGCGGCCTCGAAGGACACCGCGAAGGACCAGGGATGAGCGGGCCCACTCGCACCGTCGCGGACGACGGGAGCGAGCCCCCCGTCGTCCGCGACAAGCGGCGCGTCGACCCCGACACCGGGTTGCTGCGTGAGCCCGCCGGCACGTCCGCTCCGGACGCACCGGTGGACGATGTCGCGGCCGCCGACGCGGCGCCGGACGCGCCCGCGGCGCCGGCCGAGACCGACGTCGCCGTCGAGCGGCTGGCCGACCTGCAGCGGCTGCAGGCCGAGTACGTCAACTACCGCCGGCGGGTCGAGCGCGACCGTGACGTCGCCCGCGACGACGCGACGGCCCGGGTGCTCGAGTCGCTGCTGCCGGTGCTGGACGACGTGCATCTAGCGCGTCAGCACGGTGACCTCGAGGGTGGTCCGTTCGCTGCCATCGCCGACAAGCTGGACCTGGTGCTGGGCCGTCACGGCCTGAGCCGGTTCGGCGAGGTCGGCGAGGCGTTCGACCCGGCCGTCCACGAGGCGCTGATGCACACGCAGGCCGAGCTGGCCGAGGGCACCACGGTCACCACCGTGGTGCAGGTGCTGCAGCCGGGTTACCGAGCCGGCGAGCGAGTGCTGCGCGCGGCCCGCGTGGCCGTCGCCGACCCGGTCTGAGAAGCGGGAGGCGCCGCCGATGGCCGGCCAGGACTGGTTCGAGAAGGACTTCTACGCAACCCTCGGCGTCGCCAAGGGTGCCGACGCAGCCGCGATCAAGAAGGCGTACCGCAAGCTCGCGCGCACGCACCACCCGGACTCCAACGGTGGGCAGGACGCCCGGTTCAAGGAGATCGGCGAGGCGTACTCGGTGCTGTCCGACCCCGAGCAGCGCAAGCAGTACGACACGATCCGCACGATGTCCGGCGGCGGTGCGCGGTTCGCCCCGGGTGCCGGGGCGGGCAGCGGGGCCGGGTTCGAGGACCTGCTCGGTGACCTGTTCGGAGGGGCCAGCGGTGCCCGCGACAGCCGCGGGCAGGGCCAGCGGGTGCGGTTCTCGACCGGGCCCGGCGGCGCCGCAGGGCCCGACCTCGAAGACCTGCTCGGTGGCATGTTCGGTGGCGGTGGCGGCGGCGGCCAGCAGTTCAGCGGGTACAACGCGCCCGCCGGCCCGCGCAAGGGTGCTGACGTGGACGCCACGACCAGCCTGGGTTTTCGCGACGCGGTGCAGGGCTCGACCGTCACCCTGCGCTCGTCGGAGGGCGCGAGCGTCACTGCTCGCATCCCTGTCGGGGTGCGCGACGGTCAACGGATCCGCCTGCGGGGCAAGGGCTCGCCGGGCGAGGCCGGCCCCGGCGATCTCATCGTCACCGTCCGCGTCGAGCCGCACGCGGTCTTCACGCGCGCGGGTGACGACCTGGCGCTGACCCTGCCCGTCACCTTCGACGAGGCGGCGCTCGGGGCCCAGGTCGAGGTGCCGACCCTGGACGCGTCGGTGCAGATGAAGATCCCCGCGGGGACGCCGTCGGGTCGCACGCTGCGGCTGAAGGGGCGCGGCATCACGAACGGCGCCCACACCGGTGACCTGCGCGTCACCGTGCAGGTGGTCGTCCCCCAGCGGTTGGACGACCAGGCCCGGGCAGCGGTCGAGGCGTACGCCGCCGCGACCGTCGGGGCGGACCCGCGCGCCGACGTCCTGGCCCGGGCGCGCGGCTGAGGGCCAGCCGACGATGACCGAGCCCACCGCGCCGCGCGAGAGGCTGGACGAGCACGCGCCGGTGTTCGTCATCTCGGTGGCCGCCCAGCTGGCCGGCCTGCACCCGCAGACCCTGCGCCAGTACGACCGCATCGGGCTGGTGACCCCCGGCCGGGCCCCGGGGCGCGGACGTCGGTACTCGGCCCGCGACGTCGCCGTCCTGCGCGAGGTGCAGCGGCTCTCGCAGGACGAGGGCGTCAGCCTGGCCGGGATCAAGCGGATCCTCGAGCTCGAGCACGAGGTCGACGTCCTGCGGGCGCGCGTCGCGCAGCTCGGTGACGCGCTCGAGCGCAGCCGTGACTCGGCCGGCGGCGCGCGGCGGGTGTTCGCCGCCGGCCCGTCCGGCGAGGTGTTCACGGTGCTGCCCGGACGCCGTCCGGCGCGCTCGTCGCTGGACGGCGGCGCCCTGGTCGTCTGGCGTCCGCTGTCCTGACGGCCGCTGTCGGTGGTGGGTCCTAGCGTGGTGTGCTCCAAGTGACACCGACGCGGGAGGTACCCCATGAACGAGCAGGACGTCTTCATCCTGGCCGACCGGACGTTGCAGGGCGTCGTCGACCAGATCACCGACGAGCAGTGGTCGATGACCATGCCGAGCGACTTCCAGGCCGCCGCCGACGAGCCGGTCACCCTGCGCCAGGTCGTCGGCTACCACGCCTACGACGACGCCTGGGTGCCCGACATGCTCGCCGGCCGCACCATGGTCGAGGTGGGCGAGGACGCCTACCGAGGCGACCTGCCCGGCGTCGACCCGCGCGCCGCCTTCGATGCGCTGGTCGACCGGGCCTGCGCCGCGGCCGCGATGCTCGACGACCCGCAGCGGCCGGTGCACTGCTCGTACGGGACCTTCCCGGCCAGGGAGTTCCTCACCCATGTCACGTCCTTCCGTGGGCTGCGGGCGCACGACATCGCCGCTGTGATCGGGGCGAGCACCACCCTGCCGGCCGACCTGGTCGGCGCACTGTGGGACCAGATCGAGCCGAACGTCGAGCAGTGGCGGGCGATGGGGGTCTTCGGCCCCGCGGTCGAGGTGGCCGCTGACGCGTCCGCCCAGGACAAGCTGCTCGCGATGACCGGCCGCCGTCCGACGGGGTGAGCGACGCCCGGTCCTGTCGTGGTCACCGCAGTGGTGGCGGTGACCTGGTCGTCAGGACCACCCGATCACGGCAACCACGGCGGTGTTCACGTGCTGTGGCGCCTTCCAGGTCGCTACCAGGTCGCCGTCGTAGCGCGTGGGCAGGGGCCAGTGGATCAAGAACAGGCCGACGTACCCGGCTGCGCGTCGGGCGTCCACGGCAGCGGCTCGGGCGGCTGGCGCTCGTGCTGCTCGGCCAGCGCCAGCGACCACCAGCCCAGGTCGCGCCAGGCGCCGAGCTTGTGGCCCACCCGCGGCACCAGGCCGACGTCGGTGAACCCGAGCGACTCGTGCAGCGCGACGCTCGCCGGGTTCGGTGCTGCGATGCATGCCATCGCGACGACGTAGCCGAGGACTCGCAGGTGCTGCAGCAGAGGCAGGTACAGCGTGCGCCCCGTTCCCCGCCCGCGCTCGTCCTCGCGCAGGTAGACCGACGTCTCGACCGTCCACCGGTAGGCCGCGCGCGGGCGGTGCACACCGGCGTACGCGAAACCCACGACCGCGCCGTCGCGCTCGGCCACCAGCCAGGGCAGCCGGGGCTCGGAGTCGATCCGTCGGGCCATCTCGGCGGCCGTCGGCGGCTGCTCCTCGAAGGTCGCCCAGCTGTGCCGCACATAGTGCGCGTAGACGTCCGCGACGGCCTCGGCGTCGGCGCGCCCGGCAGGCCGGACGGCGGCCCCGCGGGTCGCAGTGACGTCGTCCGTCATCGCGTCGGTGGCCGCACGAGCACGGACACCATGGTGGCCATCAGCGGCCCGGTCGCCTCGGCCGGGACGATGCCCTCGATCAGCAACGACGCGAACCCGTGCACAGCCGACCAGATCATCAGGTCCAGGCCGGCGCGGGGCGCGCCCAGCAGCCCCAGGCGGTCGAGGTCGTCCAGGCACCGCCCCAGGGTGCGGTAGCTGGCGCTGTCCTTGGTCTTCTCGCCGGGCAGGGCGCTGCCCGCGCAGTCGGGGCCGAAAGTGTGTCTGAACAGGTGCGGCTCGTCCTGGGCGAACCCGATGTAGGCCGCGCCGCAGGCGCGCAGGCGCTCGGTCGCCGCGCGGCGTCCCCTTCCCCGCACGGCGTCGGCGGCCAGCAGCGTGCGCCGGTCGAGCTCGAGACTGCCCCGGTGGCCGACCTCCTGCATGAGCGCGGTCTTGTCGGGGAAGTGGTGGTACGCCGCGCTCGCGCTGACGCCAACGGACTGGGCCACGGCTCGCAGTGACACGGCATCGCCGCCCTTGGCCCTGACCTGCTCGAACGCCTCGGCGGACAGCGCCTCGTGCAGGTCGCCGTGGTGGTAGGGAACGGTCGCGATCACGGTTGCCATCGTAGACCTAGTCTTGACAGTGTTCACATCAACTGTCAGGGTTCGCATATGAACAGCGTTCAGATCACCCCGCGCTCCGGCGCCGATCCCGTCCAGGTGACGCTCCGGCCCACCTCACTGCACCGCCTCGGGGCTGTGATGGCCCGACACCCCAAGCGGGTGCTCGCCCTGTTCGCGGTGACCGTAGCCGTGATGGCGATGCTGGGGGCCGGGCTCTTCCCGCGGCTGCAGACCGGCGGCTACGACGACCCGGGCAGCCAGTCAGCACGGGCCCGCACGGCGCTGGCCGACCGGTTCGGGGTGCACGACCCGGTCGCCGTGGTCGCGGTGGCCGTGGCCGCGGGTGTCGATGACGCAGCCGGTGCCGCGCGGGCCGGCGATCTCGTCGCCCAGATCGGCCGGGTGCCCGGTGTCGAGGGCGTGGAGTCGTACTGGACGTCGGGGCGGCCCGCGGTGCTGCGCGGCGCGGACGGTCGCACCGGCCAGGTTCTGGTGCAGACCACGGCCACCAGCGTCAGTGGCCGAGCCGACGTCGCCACCGCGGTGCGGCAGCTGACCGAGCGCGTCGACGCCGCCGAGCCCGGCCTCACGACCTACGTCGGGGGCGCCGAGACCGTCAACGAGGCTCTCAACACCCAGATCACTGCGGACCTGGCCCGGGCCGAGGCGGTCGCCGTCCCGGTGACGTTCGTGCTGCTGCTGCTCGTCTTCGGTGGTGTCGTCGCTGCGGGGTTGCCCTTCCTGGTGGCCCTGGGGTCGGTGGTGGGCAGCTTCTTCCTGGTGTGGCTCGTGTCGCTCACCACCGACGTCTCGGTCTTTGCGCTCAACCTGATCACCGGCCTCGGCCTGGGTCTGGGTATCGACTACGCGCTGCTGGTGGTCACCCGCTACCGCGAGGAGCTGCGGGACGGGCACGAGCCCGCACCCGCCGTCGCCCGGACCGTGGCGACCGCCGGACGGACGGTGCTGTTCTCGGGTGCCACGGTCATGGTCGTGCTGGCGGCGATGACGTTCTTCCCGCAGTACTTCCTGCGCTCGTTCGGCTACGCCGGCATCGCCGCGACCGGCATGGCGGTGCTCGCCGCGCTGACCGCGCTACCGGCCGTTCTCGGCTTGCTCGGACGTCGGGTCGACCGGTGGCGCGTCGTCCGGCGCGACCTGGCCCCGCGCGACGTGGGCGCGTGGTCGCGGATCGCCACGGCGGTGATGCGCCGTCCCGTGCCGGTTCTCACGGTGGTGGTGGCGGGGCTGCTGGTGCTGGCCGCACCGGTGCTCTCGGTCTCGTTCGCGCAACCCGACCAGCGCATCCTGCCCGCCGACCACCCCGTCGCGGTCGCGGCGCAGGTGCTCTCGCAGCGCTTCACCGGGCAGGAGGGCAACCCGGTCGACGTCGTCCTGCCCGGCGCCGCCGCTGACCGCGGCGCCGTCACGGCGTACGCGACGGCGCTGTCCCGGCTGCCGCACGTCACGTCGGTGACCACGCCGACCCAGGTGCTCGCTGGGGGAGCCGCCGTCGCGCCCAACGGTCAGCCGACGTCGTACACCGCCGGTGCCGACGTCCGGCTTCGGGTGGTGGCCGACGTCGCCCCCCGGGCCGGGGCCGGTCGTGACCTCGTCCGCGGGGTGCGCGCGGTGCCGGCGCCGGTGAGCGGGGCCCTGGTGAGCGGGGCCCTGGTGGGCGGGGACGCGGCGCAGTTCGCCGACTCGCAAGCCGCGATCGGCCGCCAGGGTCGCTGGGCGCTGCTGTGGGTGGCCGTGGCGACCCTGGTGCTGCTCTTCGCCTTCACCGGCAGCGTGGTGATCCCGATCAAGGCGTTGCTGCTCAATGTTCTGAGCCTGATGGCCACGCTGGGCACGCTCGTGTGGATCTTCCAGGACGGCCACCTGCAGTGGCTGGTGGGTGACTTCACGGTCACCGGCGCGGTCGACACGTCCATGGCGGTGCTGATCGCGGTGGTCGCCTTCGCGCTGTCGATGGACTACGAGGTCTTCCTCATCTCGCGGATCGCCGAGGAGCACCGTCGCGGCAGCGACACCCGCACCGCGGTGGTGCTCGGCCTGCAGCGCTCGGGTCGGATCATCACCGCGGCGGCCGTGCTGCTGGCGGTCGTCTTCGCCAGCTTCGTCAGCAGCGGCGTGACCAGCATCAAGCAGCTCGGCTTCGGGGTCGCCTTCGCCATCCTGCTCGACGCGACCGTGGTGCGCGGGCTGCTCGTGCCGGCGCTGATGCGGCTCGCCGGGCGGGCCAACTGGTGGGCCCCGGCGCCCCTGGTGGCGCTGCACCGGCGGATCGGCGTCCGCGAGGAGTGACGCCCGGTCAGTGCGGGTGCGGGTGGGGGTGGGACGTCGGTTTCGGGACGGCGTCCCCGGCCCGCAGGGGCGCCTTCTCGAACTGGCCCTCGTGCGCCAGCCCCGGCCGGGTGTCGCCGCGCAGCTCGGGGTGACGGGCCTCGAGGTCGCGCCGCTGGTCGGCGGTGCGGCGCAGCGAGGTCACGTAGTCGCGGTCACCGCGGTGGGTGCCCTCCGAGGCCTGGGCCACCAGCGGGGCGGAGGGGGGCTCCCGACGGGCCGCCGCACCACCGATCCCGAAGGACGACGGCACCTTGCGGGTCGCGCCGCCGCAGGCGCACACCGGCAGCGACGCGGTGAACGACTGCACCACCTCGAAGCGGTGGCCCTGATCGCAGGTCAGCTCGTAGATGGGCACGGGGTCACCAGTTCTCGACCGAGCGGCGGAAGATCCCGGCGAGGTCGTCGCCGTCCACCGGGCGCGGGCTGGTGGCCAGCAGCCGTTGCTGCTTCAGCGATCCCTCGACGAGGGCGCCGATGTCGCCCTCGTCGTAGCCGACCGCCCCGATGCCGTTCGGGATGCCGATGTCGCGCATCACCGCAGCCAGGACGTCGGGCAGCTGGTCGGCGGGGTCCTTGGACGTCGGGGCGTCCGGCGCCAGCAGCGTCGCGGCCCGCAGGTGCCGCTCCGGCGAGGCCTCGAAGGTGAACCGGAACGACTCGGGCGCCGTCAGCGACACCGACATGCCGTGGGGCACCATCGGCTCGTCGTGCGGGTAGTCCCTGGGGTAGAAGTCTTTGACCTGACCCGCGATCGGGTACGCGTTGGAGTGCGGGATGTGCACGCCGGCGTTGCCGAACCCCATGCCCGCGAACGTCGCCGCCATCGCCATCGCCGCGCGCGACTCGCGGTCGTCGCCGTCGTGCACGGCGAGCCGGAAGGCCTTCGACATCAGCTGCAGCGCCTTCTCGGACCACATGTCGGCGATCGGGTTGGAGCCGCAGTACGGCACCCGCTCGGCCGGCTGCTTGCGCTCGAACGAGGTGTAGGGCCGCGCGGTGTAGCTCTCGAGGGCGTGGCACAGGATGTCCATGCCGGACGCCGCGGTGACCCCGGCCGGCTGGGTCATCGTCAGGTCGGGGTCGATGACGGCCATCACCGGGCGCAGTCGCGCATGGCTGATCCCCGTCTTGACCTTCAGGGCCAGCACGTCCAGGACGCAGATGGTCGTGGACTCCGACCCCGTGCCGGTGGTGGTGGGCACGGCGACCAGCGGCTTGAGCGGCCCGGTGGGCGCCTTGCCACCACCGACGGGCTTGTTGATGTAGTCCATCAGCTCGCCCTCGCACGAGGTCATCAGGTTGATGGCCTTCGCGGTGTCGATGGCCGAGCCACCGCCGACGGCGACGAACCCGTCGAACGGACGCCGCGAGCGGGCGTCGTCGATGGCGGCCTGCAGGCTCGTGTCGGTGGGCTCGACGTGCGCCTGGTCGTACACCTCGGCCTCGACGCCGAAGCTGCGGATCCGCACCGCCACCCGCTCGGGCAGGCCCGTCGCGGCGACCCCGGGGTCGGTGACGACGAGCACCCGCGTGACCCCGAGCTGAGCCAGGTCGTACCCGATCTCGTCGCTGGCGCCGGCGCCGAACTTCAGCTGCGGCGCGCCGTACGTGAAGATCGTCTCGCTGCTCACGCGTAGAAGCCTTCCGGGCTGGTGCGCATGGTCTGCATCTGCGCGGCGTCGTGGCCGAAGACCACCGTGGCGTTCGACTCCTGCGCGATGCCGCGGATCTTCTCGACCGAGGCGTACCAGGCGGACAGGTCGTTGACGATCGCAGCCGGCGTCGCGGGCGGGCCGAAGGAGTCGCCCATGTAGACCGCGTCCGAGGTGAAGATCATCGAGCCGGTCTCGGGCAGGTCGACCTTCATCGACATCGTGCCGACGGTGTGACCGGGCGCCTCGATCAGCGTCACGCCGGGCAGCAGCTCGGTGTCGCCGTCCACGGTCTGCCAGTCGATGCCCGCGTAGTCCGACAGCAGGTGGGCACCGTTGAACGCGCCCTCGTAGCCGAACGCGAACTCCTTCTCCTTGGCGTTGACGACCATCGTGGCGTTCGTGCCCTTGAACATCCCCGCGTTGCCCGCGTGGTCGAAGTGCAGGTGCGACAGGACGACGTAGTCGATCTCGTCGAGGCCGACGCCGAGCTGCTGCAGCCGCGAGTCCAGGTACTGCTGCTCGGTGACCTGGTCGTAGGGGAAGAAGTCCTGCAGCCCGGTCGGCTCCCAGCGGGTCTGCCAGTCCCGCGGGCAGCTGGTGTCCCACAGCAGCTTGCCCTCGGGGGTCTCGACGAGCACGCAGTGCGTCGTGCACGGGTACCACTCGACCGGCTTGTCCTTGTCGGCGACCGGCCGGATGCTTCGACCGGGCTTGAGCAGCAGCCAGGTCAGGTCGCAGCTCATCGCGCCACAGTCGAGCACGTGCAGCTTGCTGGGCCCAGCGCTCACGGGAGACCTCCGGTCGTGGTGGGGCGCCGCACTGCGCCCGGCACTGCGCACCGTCCCCCGCCGCCAGCGACGGTGTCAAGAGGTGCGGGCCGGCGTCCAGAACGCGCCCGGGACACCACCTGCGCAACGGCCCTGCGTACGCTCGACTGGGTGACCGCCTCCGTGGCCCTGCCGACCGCCGAGGGTGCCGCGACCCTTCCCGAGCTGGCCCCCGCGCTGCGGGCGGCGGGCGTCAGCGGCGTCGACGAGACCCCGCTGCGGCGCTCGCTGTACTCCTCGGACGCGTCGCTGTACCGCGTGCAGCCGCAGGTGGTCGTCGTCCCCCGGCACGTCGACGAGCTGGACGCCGCGCTCGCCGTCGCGCGCACGCACGGCACCTCGCTGACCATGCGGGGGCCGGGGACGCCGATCGCGGGCAACGCGGGCGGCCCCGGGGTGGTCGTCGACGTCAGCCGTCACCTGCACCGCATCGTCGAGGTCGACCCCGACGCCGCGAC
>JACMOY010000336.1 GCA_014377795.1 Actinomycetota bacterium
CCGCGGGGAGGCCAAGACCCCGGTCCGGGGGGTGCCCGCCCCGCCGGGCAAGGCGGCCGAGATCTTCGAGGCCGCCGCCAGCGCGGGCATCAACATCGACATGATCGTGCAGAACGTCTCGGCCGCCGAGACCGGCCGCACCGACGTCTCGTTCACGCTGCCCAAGACCGAGGGTGCCACCGCGATGGCGACCCTGCAGGCGATCAAGGACGCCGTCGGCTTCGCCTCGCTGCAGTACGACGACCAGATCGGCAAGATCTCGCTGGTCGGCGCCGGCATGCGCACCCACCCCGGTGTCTCGGCCACGTTCTTCAAGGCCTTGGCCGAGGCCGGCGTCAACATCGAGATGATCTCGACGTCCGAGATCCGCATCTCGGTGGTCACGGCCGCGGACGCCGTCGACACCGCCGTCCGCGGCGGGCACACCGCGTTCGGCCTGGACGCCGACGGCGAGGCGGTCGGGTACGGCGGCACCGGCCGCTGCCCTTTCCTCCCACCCCGCATTCCCTCCTGGAACCGGTGCGGCCCGGCCGCTGTGGGCGCTATGAGCCCGGCCGGGGGGAGGAAGGCCGGTTGGGCGGAGGAAGGGCTGGGCGGGGGCGGCGCTGGAGGGCGAGGGCCAGCAGCACCCAGCCGAGGGACGCCGCGAGCATGGTGAGCACCCCGCGCGGGGGGAAGATGTGGCTGGTGCGCAGCGACCAGGCCGCGCCGACCGCCAGGACCGCGCCGGGGACGGCGGCCAGCCGCGCTCGGGTGGTGACAGCAGCTGCCGCCAGGACGCAGGCGGCCAGGTAGGCGAGGGTGCCGACGCGGGCCAGCGCGTCGCCCTCACCGAACAGGACGCCGATCCCATCGGTGGCCGAGCGCACCTGCAGCGCACCGGCGCCGATGCCGGCCAGCACGTCCAGCGCGGTGTAGAACATCGCGAACACGTAGCCGAGCACCCCCACGACCCAGCCGAGACGTCGGTCGATCGACCGGGCCAGCAGCCACGGCCCGAGCGGCAGCAGCGGGAACAGCGGCAGGGCGACGACGTGCAGCGCCCGCCAGTGCTCGGCGGTCCCCGCCGTGAGCGAGCCCGGGTGCGTCATCCCGACGGCTGCGAGCAGCAGTCCGGGGACACCGGCGGCGAGTAAAACACCGGCCTCGCGCCGGGTCATCCGAGCGGGGCCGGCGTGCCGAGGTGCCGGGCCACGAAGTCGATCTCGACCCGCATCTGGCGCACCCGCTCGTCGTTGACCAGCGAGCCGTGACCAGCGTCGTACCGGTAGACCTGGTGCGGCACCTGGCGCTCGGCCAGTCGGACGACGTAGTTCTCGATCTGGCGGATCGGGCAGCGCGGGTCGTTCTCACCCGCGAGCACGAGCACCGGAACACGTACGGCGTCGACGTACGTCAGCGGGCTGGAGTCGGCGTACTTGTCGGGCACCTGGGTCGGTGATCCGCCGAAGAGGCTGCGGTCAAACGCTTTCAGCCCCTCCATCTCGTCCTCGTACGCAGCGACGTAGTCGGCGACCGGGACGCCCGCGAGGCCCAGCGCCCAGCGGTCAGGTTGGACGCCAAGGCCGAGCAGCGTGATGAAACCGCCCCACGAGGCACCGGCCAGGACGACGCGGTCGGGGTCGGCGACGCCATCTGCCACCAGGTGGTCGCGGACGGCGACGACGTCCTCCAGCTCGACATGGCCGACGCGAGCCTCGAGGGCGTCGCGCCACGACGACCCGTAGCCCGTGGAGCCGCGGTAGTTCACCTGCACCAGGGCGAAGCCGTGGTCGACCCAGGCGCTGGCGTAGGCACCGAACGCGTCGACGTCATGGTGCGTGGGGCCGCCGTGCACCTCGACGACGAGCGGCCACGGTCCCGAGCCGGACGCCGGCGTCCGCAGCAGCGCGTGCACGCGACCACCTAGCCCCTGCACCCAGACGTCCTGCACCGCAACGGATGTAGGCGCTGCTGGGCCGGGTGCCGCGAGCAGAACCTCGTCGACACCCCCGACGCCGAAGCGACGAACGCTGGCGGGCTGGGCCGCGGACGACCAGCTCGCCCACACGTCACCGTCGTCGCGGACGGCGAACGAGGTGACCGTCCCTGTGGTGGGGCCGACGTCGGTGACCGTGCCGCTGGCCAGGTCGACCCGCACCAGCCGGGTGCGCGCGACGTGGTCGATGGCGACGACCACGCCCGCGGCGTCCGGCAGCCAGTCGGCGTCGGCGACCTCGCCGTCGACGGCGAGGTCGATCAACTGCTCGGTGCCCGAGACCGGGTCCCAGATCAGCAGGGCGGGCGCGTCGGCCCGCTCGTGCACGACGAGCAGGCGCTGGTCACCGGGGACGGGTGAGAAGCCGAGGGGGTGCAGGCCCTGTCCCGCGCCGTCCCACAGGTCGGCCACAGCGCCGCCGTCGTCGACCCGCAGCACCCGCAGCGCCGGGTGGCGTGAGTCGCCGTGCTCGCTGTGCGCCAGCACGACGAGGGTCTCGTCGCGAGAGAGGTCACCGACGTAGGCCTCCTCGACGTGGGCGTAGATCTCACGCGCGGCGCCGTCGGCGGCGACCGCGTGCACCCGGACGCCGTACCCGTCGTCGCTGCTACCGACGACCGCGACGCTGTCACCGATGGCCAGGCCGCTGGAGTACGCGGCCTCAAGACCCGTGGCGTCCACCGCCGCACCGGGCGCCGACCCGAACGGCTGTCGCAGCCAGACTCCGCGCTCGTCGCCGCGGTCGTCGTCGAACCACCACAGTCCCTCGCCGCCCGGGACGACGGCGGCGCCCGATGTCCCGGCCGGGCGGTCGGTCGCCGGCGCCAGGCGGGTCGCCCCGACCTGCCGCGAGTGCACCG
>JACMOY010000337.1 GCA_014377795.1 Actinomycetota bacterium
AGCGGGCGCGGCGCGCGCCGGCAGCGAGCGCGCCCACCGCCGCTCGTCCCTGCTCGATGCCACCGGGGCCCCGCCCGAGCCGACTCCGGTGCCGCCGTCTCCGCACAGCGATGCGCCGGGAGCGCCGAGGCTGGCGCGGTACGCCGTCGAGGCGCTGGTCGAGGCGCTCGTGGCCGAGGCCCAGCGGGCCGGGGTCAGCGACGTGGACGCGCGGGTGGCGCAAGCCCTGGCGTGGCTGCGCCGCCGCCTCGCGGGCGAGTACGTCGTCGACGAGTTCGGGTTCGACGTCGACCTGACCGACGCGCTGCTGCCGCTGCTGCGACCGCTGTACCGCTCGTGGTTCCGGGTCGAGGTGCGCGGTCTGGAGAACGTTCCCGCAGACGGCGGCGCCCTGGTCGTGGCCAACCACTCGGGCACCATCGCGTTGGACTCGCTGATGACCCAGCTCGCCATCCACGACGAGCACCCCGCCCACCGCCACCTGCGGCTGCTCGGCGCCGACCTGGTGTTCTCGACGCCGCTGGTCGGCGAGCTGGCCCGCAAGACCGGCACGACCCTCGCCAGCAGCGTGGACGCCGAGCGGCTGCTGGCTCGCGGCGAGCTGGTCGGAGTGTGGCCCGAGGGTTTCAAGGGCATCGGCAAGCCGTTCTCCGAGCGCTACAAGCTGCAGCGGTTCGGCCGTGGTGGCTTCGTGTCGGCGGCGCTGCAGGCCCAGGTGCCGATCGTGCCCTGCTCGATCGTCGGCGCGGAGGAGATCTACCCGATCCTCGGCAACTTCACCACGCTGGCCCGGCTGCTCGGACTTCCGTTCCTGCCGATGACGCCGACGTTCCCCTGGCTGGGCCCGCTCGGACTGGTCCCGCTGCCGTCCAAGTGGCTCATCGAGTTCGGGGCACCGATCCAGACGCAGGGGCTGGTCGCCGCCGGCAGCGACGGCGCCGACGACCCGATGCTGGTCTTCGACCTCACCGACCGGGTGCGCGAGACCATCCAGCAGACGCTGTACTCGCTGCTGCTCCAGCGCCGCTCGGTGTTCTTCTAGGCCCGACGGTCGAGGGTCTCGTGGCAGGTGCAGCTGCGCAGGCTGTGGGCGACCCCCGCCACCGCGACCCCCACCCCGAGGCCGCCTCGGTCCCGACGGGGTCGAGTCCCCATGGGTCGAGCGGGCGCTCGAGGTCGTGCTGCAGCACGCCGGCTGACCACCGTTGACAAGGTTCAGCGCGAACGACGTCGGCGCTGCAGAGCGGACGACGCGAGCACCCCGAGCGCGCCGGCGCCCACCCCGGACAAGGCCGGCAGGCTGAGCCGGGCGGCCTTGCGCCCGCGTCGGAAGTCGCGCAGGCGCCACCCCCGGGCCAGGGCGTGCGCCCGCAGCGCGGCGTCCGGGTTGACCGCGCACGGGTGGCCGACCAGCTCGAGCAGCGGGATGTCGTTGGCCGAGTCCGAGTACGCCGAGCAGCGCGACAGGTCCAGGCCCTCGCGCAGCGCCAGGGCGCGGACGGCGTCCGCTTTGGCGACGCCGTGCAGCGGCGCACCGCAGAGCCGGCCGGTGTAGACGCCGTCGACGTTCTCGGCGATCGTCCCGAGGGCGCCGGTGAGCCCGAGTCTGCGGGCGATGACGTCGGCCATCTCGACCGGTGTGGCCGTGGCCAGCCAGACCCGCTCGCCGGCGTCCAGGTGCACCTGGGCCAGGGCCAGGGTGCCCGGCCAGATCTTGGCCGCCATCCCCTCGTCGTACACCTCCTCGCCGATCGCGCGCAGCTCGGCGACGTCGTGCCCGTGCACGAAGGTGAGTGCCCGCTCGCGCATGCGGTCCAGCTGGGCCAGGTTCTCGCCCACGGCGATGAACCGCAGCTGCTGCCAGGTGAACCCGACCAGGTCGCGAACCGTGAAGAACCGGCGGCGGTACAGGCCCCGAGCGAAGTAGAAGGCACTGGCGCCGCGCATGATCGTGTTGTCGACGTCGAAGAACGCGGCGGCGGACGGGTCGAGCGGCGCCGGCCGGGACACGACCTCGTCGCTCACCTCCGTCGGCACCATCGCCTGAGCCTAACCGTGGCGCGCGCGTAGGCTCGGCGAATGGCCGACCACCCCGAGGCGTCACCGCGGATCACCCTGATCGGCCGGTCGGGCTGCCACCTGTGCGACGTGGCCCGCGAGGTGGTCCGCGCCGTGGCAGACGACACCGGGGTCGGCTGGGTCGAGCTGGACGTCGACGCCGACCCCGCGCTGCTGGCCCGATGGTCCGACGAGGTGCCGGTCACCCTGGTCGACGGCCAGCCGCACGACTACTGGCGGGTCGACGAGGCCCGGCTGCGGGCCGCGCTGGCGCACTGAGCGGCCGCGCGGCCGCTGCGGCCCCCCGCCGAGGTGACCTGCCTCACCTGGCGCGTCCGCAGACCGGTCACGACTTTGTGCGCACGTTCACAAGCGCCTACATTGATGCGTCGGGCGAACTGGACCCACCCCGGGACCGCGTCGCCGACGACCGTCTGCTAGGGCTCCCCTCGCGCCGCCCTGCGCTCGGTCCGCACCGGACAGGAGCCCGCCGCCCATGACCCACGACCCGGTGACCCCGCGCGGCATCCCTGATGCCACCGTCGCCCGGCTCCCGGTCTACCTGCGGGCCTTGTCCGCCCTGGCCGACCGGGGGATCGCGAGCGTCTCGTCCGAGGAGCTCGCCACCGCCGCCGGGGTGAACTCGGCCAAGCTGCGCAAGGACCTGTCGCACCTGGGGTCCTACGGCGTGCGCGGGGTCGGCTACGACGTCGAGTTCCTGGTGCACCAGATCGGCCGCGAGCTGGGCCTCACCCAGGACTGGCCGGTCGCGATCGTGGGCATCGGCAACCTGGGCCACGCGCTGGCCGGGTACGCCGGGTTCGCCAGCAAGGGTTTTCGGGTCGTCGCGCTGTTCGACGTCGACAGCACCGTCGTCGGGGACGTCGTCGCCGGGCTGAGGGTGCGCCCGCTCGCCGACCTGGCCGCCCTCGCCGGCACCGAGCAGATCGCCATCGGCGTGGTCGCCACCCCCGCCGCCAACGCCCAGGACGTCTGCGACCGCCTGGTCGCGGCCGGCGTCCGGAGCGTCCTGAACTTCGCGCCCTGCGTGCTGTCGGTGCCGGACGGTGTCGACGTGCGCAAGGTCGACCTGTCGACCGAGCTGCAGATCCTCGCCTTCCACGAGCAGCGCAAGGCGGTGCGCGACCTCGTCGGGCCGTTGGACGAGCTGGGTGCGCGGGTGGCCCGGTGAGCCTGCTCGCGATCGGCGTCTCGCACCGCAGCGCGCCTCTGACCGTCCTGGAGCGGGTGGCCCTGGACGCGGACGGCGTGCGACGGCTGTCCGCGGCAGCGCTGGCCCAGGAGCAGGTGGGCGAGGCGGTCGTGCTCGCCACCTGCAACCGGGTCGAGGTCTTCGCCGACGTCGCCACCTTCCACGGCGGACTGGCCCAGCTCGGTGAGGCGCTGTCGGCGACCACCGGGGTCGACCTCGCCGACCTCAAGGACCACCTCTACGTCCACTACGCCGACCGCGCCGTCGCCCACCTGTTCACCGTCGCGTGCGGGCTCGACTCGATGGCGGTGGGCGAGAGCCAGGTGCTCGGCCAGCTGCGCTCCGCGCTGCGCTCGGCCCAGCACTCCGGCGACGCCGGCCGGGTGCTCGACCACCTCGTCCAGCAGGCGTTGCGGGTCGGTAAGCGGGCCCACGCCGAGACCGGTATCGATCGCGCCGGCGCCTCGCTGGTCGACGCGGCGCTGCTCCGCGCCGAGGCGGTGCTCGGTCCGATCGCCGGGCTGCGGGTGCTGGTCGTCGGAGCCGGGTCGATGAGCGCCCTGGCCGCCACCACCGTCCACCGTGGCGGCAACCGCTGGATCACCGTGGCCAACCGCACCCCGGCCCACGCCGAGCGGCTGGCCGCCGCGGTCGAGGGCCGCGCGGTCGCTCTGGCCGATCTCGGCACCGCCCTGGCCGACGCCGACCTGGTCATCTCGTGCACCGGGGCCGTGGGCCACGTCGTCGACGCGGCCACCGCGGCCGCGGCGTCCGGCCTGCGCGACGGCCGCCCCCAGGTGTACGTCGACCTCGCCCTGCCGCGCGACGTCGACCCGGCCGTGGCCGGGCTCACCGGCGTCGACGTCGTCGACCTGCAGGTGCTCGGCGCCGACCTCGCCGAAGCCCAGTTCGGCGACGACCTGGGCCAGGTGCGCGTGCTCGTCGACCGGGAGGTCAGCGACTACCTGGTCAGCCGCCGGGTCCAGGCCGTCGCGCCGACCGTGGCCGCGCTGCGGGCTCGGGCGGCCGAGGTGGTCGAGGCCGAGCTGGCCCGCCTGACCCAGCGACTGCCCGACGTCGACGACGTCGTCCGCGACGAGGTCCAGCGCACCGTGCACCGGGTGGTCGAGAAGCTGCTGCACGCCCCGACCGTGCGGGTCAAGGAGCTCGCCGGCCGCACCGACGGCGGCACCTACGAGGCAGCGCTGCGCGAGCTGTTCGACCTGGACCCGAAGGGGGTCGCGTCGGTGTCCGACGTGTCCGCGGTCGCCGTCCCACCGACCGAGGTGCTGCGATGACGACCCTGCCGGCACCGCCCGCTCTGCGCCTCGGCACCCGCCGCAGCGCCCTGGCCACCACCCAGTCGCAGACCGTGGCCGACGCCCTGACCGCAGCCACCGGGCGCGCGGTCGAGCTGGTCGAGGTGACGACCCTGGGTGACACCTCCAGCGAGCACCTCACCCAGATCGGCGGCACCGGCGTGTTCGTGACGGCTCTGCGGGCCGCGCTGCTCGAGGGCAGCATCGATCTCGCCGTCCACTCGCTCAAGGACCTGCCGACGGCCGACGAACCCGGGCTGGTGCTCGCGGCCGTGCCGCTGCGCGAGGACCCCCGCGACGCGCTCGTGGCCCGCGACGGCCTGACCCTCGGCGAGCTGCCGGTGGGCGCGCGGATCGGCACCGGGTCGCCGCGACGGGCCGCCCAGCTGCTCGCCCTGGGGCTAGGTCACGAGCCCGAGCCGGTGCGCGGCAACGTCGACACCCGGCTCGCCATGGTCACCGACGGCAGGCTTGACGCCGTCGTCCTCGCCCGCGCCGGTCTGCTGCGCCTCGGGCGCGAGCACCAGGTGACCGAGGTGCTCGACCCGCTGCAGGTGCTGCCGGCCCCGGGCCAGGGCGCGCCCGCCATCGAGTGCCGCGGCGCCGACCACCAGCTGGTCGAGCTGCTGCAGGTGCTCGAGGACCCTGACGCCCGTATTGCTGTCACCGCCGAGCGGGCCCTGCTCGCGGCGCTGGTGGCCGGTTGCACCGCCCCGGTCGGTGCGCTGGCCGAGGTGGTCGAGGGCGACGCCGGCGGCCTCGGGATCTCGTTGCGCGCGATCGTCGCGGCCCCCCGCGGCACCGTCGTGCTGCGCCCGTCCCTGGGCGGGCCCGCCGGCGCC
>JACMOY010000338.1 GCA_014377795.1 Actinomycetota bacterium
ATCGTCACGACCCCGCGCGAGTGCTTCTACTGGCTTACCGTCCTGGTGACGTTCGCCCTCGGCACCGCCGCAGGTGACTGGACCCTCGAGCTCTTCGGCTGGGGCCCAGGCCCCTCGGTGCTGCTGCCGGCCGGCCTGATCCTCGCCGTCTTCGCCGCTTGGAAGCTCGGCGCCGGCCAGGTTCTGTGCTTCTGGCTCGCCTACATCCTGACCCGCCCGCTCGGCGCCAACCTCGGTGACTTCTTCGGCTCCGCGCGTGACGAGGGCGGCCTGGGCCTTGGCACGCTCGGCACGAGCGTGGTCTTCCTCGGCACCATCCTCGTGGTGGTCACCTACCTGACCAGGACGCACAGCGACCAGACCGAGCGACGCGCGGCCCACCACGAGGTCGGCTGAGCGCCCACGCGCGAAGGGCCTGCCCCGACGGGGCAGGCCCTTCACGTGGACCGGGTCGCTCAGCCGGCGAGGAAGGCGATGAGCACCCGGTTGAACTCCTCGGCGTGCGAGGCGTTGATCGCGTGCGGGCCGCCCTCGACGACGTGCAGCTGGGCACCGGGGATCAGCTCGGCCGATCGCTTCCCGCTGACCTCGAACGGCACGACGGCGTCGCTGTCGCCGTGGATCACCAGGGTGGGCACGGTGACCTTGGCGAGGTCCCCACGGAAGTCGGTACGGGCGAAGGCGCCGATGCAGTCCAGCGTGGCCTTGGGCGAGGCGAACGCGGCGATGTCACGGGCGTACTCCTTCTGCGGCTCGCTGACCAGGTCGGTCTTGTCGCCGGCGCTGAAGAAGCTCTCGGTGAAGTCCTTCAGGAACGCGAGCCGGTCGGTCTTCACGCCGCCCTCGAACTGGGCGATGGTCGCGTCGTCCAGGCCGCCATCAGGGTTGTCAGCGCTCTGGTGGAGGAACGGCGGGACGGCCGACGCGAGAACGGCGCGCGAGACCCGGGCCGTGCCGTGGGTGCCGATGTAGCGCACGACCTCGCCGCCACCCATCGAGAAGCCCACCAGGGCGACGTCGATGAGGTCCAGGTGGGTCAGCAGGGCGTCCAGGTCCGCCACGAAGGTGTCGTAGTCGTAACCGCCCCAGGGCTGCGAGGACTCACCGAAACCGCGGCGGTCGTACGTGATGACCCGGTGGCCGGCCTCGACCAGCGCGGGAACCTGGTTCTCCCACGAGCGTCCGCTGAGCGGCCACCCGTGAATCAGGACGACGGGGCGGCCGGCACCCACGTCCTCGAAGTGCAGCTCGACGGGGGCGGTGCCTTCGGTGCCGACGGTCAGGGTTGCCATGTTCAGATCCTCCACGGTCTCGGGGTGCTGCTCGAACCCGATGAACATAGCGCACGATTAGATCGAGCACGACTCAAAGGTCGCGGCGGGTGCTCGACTCCAGATCGTCGGCGAGCCGGCGCAGCTGGTTCACCAGTCCGGCCTGCTCGGGCAGCGTCAGGCCCGCGGACTCGCAGACCGATGCCGTCACAGCCGGTGATCCGCGCTCCAGTGCCCTGCCCGACGCAGTCAGCGCGACCGAGACCGAGCGCTCGTCGTGCAGGTCGCGCGCGCGCGACACCAGGCCCAACGCCTCGAGCCGCTTGACCAGCGGCGACAGGGTGCTGGACTCGAGCCGCAGCCGCGAGCCGATCTGCCCGACGGTGCACGCCCCCTCCTCCCAGAGCAGCACCATGACCAGGTATTGCGGGTAGGTCAGGCCCAGCGCCGACAGCAGCGGCCGGTAGCGCGCCGTCATCGCTCGCGAGGCGGTGTACAGGGCCAGGCACAGCCGGTCGTCGAGCCGGATGGCTGAGACATCGGGAGTCGGCGTCATCGCATCAGGCTAGCCGTGCACTCGATATGGTCGTGCACGACCGGATGGTCGGGTCAGTCGTCATCGGGCGCCCCGGCGACGTGGGCAGCGAGCTGGTCTCGGACGACGGCCGGGTCGGTGTGGGTGGCCAAGAGCAGGATCAGCAGCACCCGGGCCTGCGAAGGCCGCAGGGCGCCGGCCGGCACCGCACCGGCTGCCAGCAGGTCGGTCCCCCCACCGCCGGCGTAGATGGGCACGACCGGACCGCACTCGACCCGGGTCGAGGTCGTCACGACGACTCCGCGCGCGGTCAGCTCGGCAACCGCCTCCCAGATCTGCGGGTTGGCGTTGCCGGCGCCGGTGGCCTCGAGGACGATGCCCCGGGCCCCGGCGTCCGCGAACGCACGCAGGGCGGTCGCGTCAGCGCCGGGGTAGCAGGCGGCGACGTCGACCCGCAGACCCGACAGGTCGTCGGCCGGCAACAGCAGCCGTCGGCGACGGACCGGCGCAGCGTCGACCTGCACGGTGTCGTCGCGCACCCACCCCAGCTGTCCACCGCCCGGCGCAGTGAACGCGTCGGCCGCCACGGTGTGGCTCTTGCGCGTGCCGCGTGCGGCGAAGATCCGGCCCCCGAAGACGATCAGGGTGCCCAGGCCGCGCGCGCTCGGATGCGCCGCGACGGTGACGGCGTCCGCGAGGTTGCGCGGCCCGTCGCCGTCGGGTGCGTCGGCAGGGCGCTGGGCGCCGGTCAGGACGACCGGGCGCTCGTCGTCGACCACCAGGTCGAGGAAATACGCCGTCTCCTCGATCGTGTCGGTGCCGTGGGTGACCACCAGCCCCGTCACCGCGTCGTCCGCGAGGTGCTGGCCGGCGCGCACCGCCAGCAGGTGCATGAGCGTGGGGGTCATCACGTACCCGCCGACGCGCAGCACGTCGTCGACGACGACGCGCACCCCCGGCTGTGGAGCGAGACCCGCGACCAGGTCGGCGCCGGTGACCCGGGCGACCGCCTGACCGGCCGCGTCGCTGCGCGTCGCGATCGTGCCGCCGGTGGCGAGCACCACCACGGTTCGCATCGCTGCATCGTGTCCCGGCCCGCAGGCGCCGGCAACCGTTGACCAGGTCGGTGCGTCCGCGTTCGCACCCGGGCCCTCGCCGGCACGGTCGCCGCGGCCGCACGACGCAGCGATGGCGTCGTTCACGGCGCCCGTCAGGTCCGCGGGTGGTCGTGCGCCCACAG
>JACMOY010000339.1 GCA_014377795.1 Actinomycetota bacterium
ACCTGCGCCGGCGCGTCGTCATCGTGAGCGACCGGGGGGCCGGCGGGCGCGGAAGCCCGACGACGACGACGCGGGGGGGCGGCGGCGGGGTCGGGGGCCTGGAACAGCAGGGGCACCGCCGGCACCAGTGCTGCCGCGACCGGTACCTCGTCCTCGGGCTCGGGCTCGGGCTCGACGACCTCGACGACCTCGGGCTCGACGACCTCGGGCTCGACGACCTCGGGCTCGACGACCTCGGGCTCGACGACCTCGGGCTCGACGACCTCGGGCTCGACGGCCTCGGGCTCGACCGCCGGTGCCGCAGCGGCCCGCTTGCGCGGCGCCCGCTTGCGCGCCGCCCGGGGGGCGGCCTCGGCCGACGTCATGTCCTCGGTGGCGTTGAGCACGGGCAGCTCGACCGCCGGCTCGACGGGGGCCGGCTCGACCAGGGTGGGGTCGACGGGGGCGGCGACCGCCACCGCTGGCGAGGTCGCCTTGCGCGGCGCGCGCTTGCGGGCGGCCTTCTTGGCCGGGGGCACCTCAACGAGCACGTCCGGGCCGGTGGGGTTCGGCTGCCCGGTGAGGTTCAACTCACCGGCGGGGACCTCGACGGGGGCCTGCGGCGCGTCGTCCGCGGCGACCGGCGGACCGGCGGGTCGTGAGGCGGGGCGGCGGCGGGGCCGGCGAGCCGGGGCCGCCTGCGTCGCCTCGTCAGCGTTCTCGGTGGTGCTGCTGTCAGTGATATCGGTCATCCGGGGATCTCCCGTCGGCTCCGGGCGCCGTCCACACCCTGCCGGCGCCGCGCGGAGCGGTCGCGTTCGTCGTGCCGCGGGTCGCGGTCACGACGGAAGTCGTGGTGTTGCGCCGTGCGACCAGCCCCCGTGCGGGGTGCCGGTCGACCTCAGGCGCCGCCAACGGGCCCTGCGACGGCCAGCGGATCGGCCACCGCACCGGCTGCTCCGAGTGGCCCCTGGGCCAGCCTGGTCACCTGGGGGGGTGACGGCGGCACCAGATCGGCCACCACGCGCAGCGCGGTGAGCACGTCGTCGGGGCGTACGGCGGGTGTGGTGTGCCGTACGACCGCTCGCAGTATCGCACAATCGCCCGACAGCGCCTGCGCGGCGCACCCGGCCTCGCTGCGGGCCCGGCCGGGCTCGGCACGTGGGTCGACCACCTCGGCCAGCACGATCGGTCCGCGGGCGTCGAAGCGTCGGACGCCGGTCTTCATCAGCCGCTCGACGGTGACCTCATCGCGCGCCAGCAGTGCCTGCAGCGCTGCCGTCAGCTCATCAGGTCGGACGCCGGGCAGCACGATCTCCCAGTCGCTGGCCTCGAGCAGGTCGGCCAGGGCGCCGGGCGGCGCCTCGACGACCTCGAGCACGTCCAGACCGGGCGGTAGCGAGCTGTCCAGAGCCGCCCGCAGCGCCTGCGGGTCGACCCGCGACACGACGGACAGCTCGACGTACTCGGCCTCGCTGGCGGTGCCGGTGGGCGCGGCGTTCGCGTACGACACCTTCGGGTGCGGGGTGAAGCCGGCCGAGTAGGCCATCGGCACCGCCGAGCGACGCAGCGCCCGCTCGAGCGCGCGCTGGAAGTCGCGGTGGCTGGAGAACCGCAGTCGTCCGCGCTTGGCGTAGCGCAGCCGCAGCTTCTGGACGGCGGGGGGCGGGGGCGGGCCGTCCGGCGTACGGGCCATGGGGTGGTGTCCCGACGTCAGGTCGCGAGCAGGCGCTGGGCCGGCGCCCCGAGCACGGTCACCGGCAGCAACGTCTTGCCGGTGGGGCCGACCTGGATCTCGGTGCCGAGCTGGGGGCAGACGCCGCAGTCGAAGCACGGGGTCCAGCGGCAGTCCTCGACCTCGACGTCCGCGAGGGCGTCCTGCCAGTCCTCCCAGAGCCAGTCCTTGTCCAGACCCGAGTCCAGGTGGTCCCAGGGCAGCACCTCGCTGAACTCGCGCTCGCGGGTGGTGTACCAGGCGACGTCGACCGGCAGGTCGGCGAGTGCCTGGTCCGCGGCGTTCATCCAGCGGTCGTAGGAGAAGTGCTCGCCCCACCCGTCGAAGCGGCCGCCGTCGCGCCACACCGCCTCGATGACCCGACCGACCCGTCGGTCACCGCGCGAGAGCAGTCCCTCGACGATGCCCGGCTTGCCGTCGTGGTAGCGGAAGCCGATGGCCCGCCCGTACTTCTTGTCGGTGCGGATCGCGTCGCGCAGCTTGGCCAGGCGGGCGTCGGTCTCGGCGGCACCGAGCTGGGCGGCCCACTGGAACGGGGTGTGCGGCTTTGGCACGAACCCGCCGATGCTGACGGTGCACCTGATGTCGTTGCTGCCGCTGACCTCCCGGCCCTTGGCGATGACGTGCGCCGCCATCTCGGCGATCTGCAGGACGTCCTCGTCGGTCTCGGTCGGCAGGCCGCACATGAAGTAGAGCTTCACCTGCCGCCAGCCGTTCGAGTACGCCGCCGCGACGGTGCGGATCAGGTCGTCCTCGCTGACCATCTTGTTGATGACCCGGCGCAGCCGCTCGCTGCCGCCCTCGGGCGCGAAGGTCAGGCCGGACCGGCGTCCGCCGCGGGACAGCTCGTTGGCCAGGTCGATGTTGAACGCGTCGACGCGGGTCGACGGCAGCGACAGCCCGGTGTTGGTGCCTTCGTAGCGGTCGGCCAGCCCCTTGGCCAGGTCGCCGATCTCGGAGTGGTCGGCGCTCGAGAGGCTGAGCAGCCCGACCTCCTCGAAACCCGTTGCGGCCAGGCCCTTCTCGATCATCTCGCCGATACCGGTGATGCTGCGCTCACGCACCGGGCGGGTGATCATGCCGGCCTGGCAGAACCGGCAGCCGCGGGTGCAACCCCGGAAGATCTCGACGCTCACCCGCTCGTGGACGGTCTCGGCCAGCGGCACCAGCGGCGCCTTGGGGTAGGGCCACTCGTCCAGGTCCATGACGGTGTGCTTGCTGACGCGCCATGGGACGCCGGACCGGTTGGGTGCCACGCGCTGGATGCGCCCGTCCGGCAGGTAGTCGACGTCGTAGAACGCGGGGACGTACACACCGCCGGTGCGCGCGAGGCGCATCAGCAGCTCGTCCCGGCCACCGGGGCGACCCTCGCCCTTCCACGCCTTGATGATGTCGCTGATCATCAGCACGGCCTGCTCGCCGTCGCCGACGACGGCGGCGTCGATGAACGTGGCGATCGGCTCGGGGTTGAACGCGGCGTGGCCGCCGGCCAGGACGATCGGGTCCTCGATCGTCCGGTCGGCCGCGTGCATCGGGATGCCGGCGAGGTCCAGTGCCGTGAGCATGTTGGTGTAGCCGAGCTCGGTGGAGAACGACAGGCCCAGGACGTCGAACGCCCCGACCGGCCGGTGCGCGTCGACGGTGAACTGCGGCACTCGGTGCTCGCGCATCAGGGCCTCGAGGTCGGGCCATACGGCGTAGGTGCGCTCGGCCAGGACGTCGGGCCGCTCGTTCAGCACCTCGTACAGGATCATCGTGCCCTGGTTCGGCACCCCGACCTCGTACGCGTCCGGGTACATCAGCGCCCACCGGACGTCGACCTCGTCCCAGTCCTTGACCGTCGAGTTCAGCTCGCCGCCGACGTACTGGATGGGCTTGGTGACCCGGGCGAGCAGGGGCTCGAGAGCGGGGAACAGCGACTCGACGGGCATGCGTGGCCTGGCCTTCCGATCGAGGGGGGAACGCGGGACCAGCCTAACCCCGGGCGCACAGGCGCCCGCGAACCGTTGCGGCTACCGTCGACGCGATGAGCGCCCCCGCCGAGGTGAGGACGCAGCCCGAGGTCGGGGCGGTCGCGCCCACCACGATCCGCGCCCTGACCGGGCTGCGGGCGGTCGCCGCGGTGTGGGGGGTGCTGTTCCACTACCGGTTCGACCTGCTGACCCTGGTGCCCGCCGCCGAGCCGCTCGCACCGCTGATGGCGGCGGGCTACCTGGGCGTCGACGTGTTCTTCGTCCTGTCCGGGTTCGTCCTGGCCTACACCTACGGCGACCGGCTCGGGCGGTGGGCTCCGCGCGAGGCCGGCGCCTTCGTCCAGAACCGGGTGGCACGGGTCTGGCCCGCACACGTGGTGACGCTGCACCTGGACCTGCTGCAGGCGGTGGTCGTCGGGACGCTCGGCGTCGGGGCCGGCGGACACCGCCGCACCGTGTCGGCGTACCTGCAGAACCTGACCATGACCCACAGCTGGTGGAACGACCGGCCCAGCTTCAACGCGCCCGCCTGGTCGATCAGCGCCGAGTGGGCGGCCTACCTCGCCTGCCCCCTGCTGCTGCTGGGGTTGGCCCGGGTGCGCCGTCCGGTCACCGCGGCGCTCGCGGCCACCGGACTCTTCGCGGTGTTGATGACCGTCTTCGCGCTGTGGGCGCTGCCGAACGGCAACGTGCCGCACGCGGGGATGCTGCGGATCGCCGTCGAGTTCACGGCCGGCCTGCTGCTGCTGCGGGTGCACCAGCACCACCCGCGGTGGTTGCCGCACCTGACACCACTTGTGGTGGTGGGGGTGGTCGCGGCCGTGCTGCTCGTGCCCGCGGCGCGACACGGGTACTGGCTCGCGCCCGCCCTCGGCCTGCTCGTGCTGCTCGTCAGCGTGGACGACGGCCCGGTCGCAAGGCTGCTCGGCCGGCCCGGCATCGTGTTCTGGGGCGAGGCGTCGTACTGCCTCTACCTGACCCACCTGCTGCTGAGCCCGGGCCTGCACGCCGTCGTCGAACCGCGAGAGGTGGCCGGGGCGCCGCTCGTGGTGCGCCTGCTCGTGCTGGCCCTCTACGTCGCGGCGCTCGGTGCGGCCGCGGTGCTGCTGCGTCGCGCGGTCGAGGTGCCGGCCCGTCGCCTGCTGCGCTCCCGCACCTAGCCGATAGCATGGATAAAACCAGTGTTAGGTCGCTAATCACGGATTGATGGGAGATACGCGTGGTGAAAAGGACCCGGTCCTACCTTCCGACCACTCAGCATGCCCTGTCGTTGCTCGGGACGCAGATCGCCATCGCCCGCCGCGAGCTGGGCTGGACTGCGGCCGAGTTCGCCGAACGTCTCGGCGTGAACGCCGAGCTGGTCTCCCGGATCGAGAAGGGCGCCCCCACCACGGCCATCGGGACCGTGCTCGAGGCAGCCGTGCTCTGCGGTGTGCCGCTGTTCGGGGTTGACCCCACCGACCTCAGAGACCTCGCCGAGCGCCAGCGCACGCAGCTGGCGTTGCTGCCGCAGCGGGTCCGCGCCAAGAGCACGCCGGTCAGCAGTGACTTCTGAGGCGGCCGGGCGCGCGCCCGGTGCCCGCCCGAGCGCCAATCCCCGTCCCGGTGGCGGCGACCTGCGCCAGCTGTATGTGTGGACCTGGCTGCCGCAGGCCCAGGACCCGGTCGTCGCCGGGGTCCTGACCCGCACCGGCACCCACCTAGCCGGGCAGGAGGTGCTGAACTTCACCTACGCCAACAGCTACCGCGCCCACCCGAAGGCGACGTCGCTGTTCGCCCCCGAGCTACCGCTGGTGCCCGGCACCTTCAACCCGACCGTGCCCGGGCGCCCGTTGCCCATCGGAGCCGACCTCTCAGCCACCGGCGTGCTCAGCATGGGCGGCCCCCCGGTGCCGAGCCGCCTTCGCAGCCCACTGGCGATGCACGGCTGTCTGCGCGACGCGGCGCCCGACGCGTGGGGGCGGCGGGTGATCAACCTGCGCCTGGCCGGCGACCCCGAGGTCGAGCTGTCCGAGCTGAGCTACCTCGCGGCCGCCGGCAGCGACCGCATCGGTGCGCTGGACTTCCAGGGGTCCGCGACCACGTACGTCGCTCGCGGGGATGGCGCCACCCTGGAGCAGCTGACCTTGATGGCCGAGCTGGTGGAGGCCGGCGAAGAGCTCCCAGCGGAACTGGCCGCGGCTGCCGGCCACGGCACCTCCATCGGCGGGGCCCGCCCCAAGGCGCTGCTGGAAGACCGCGGCCGTCACCTGATCGCCAAGTTCCCCTCCTCCACCGACACGCGGCCGGTCGTCAAGGCTGAGGCTGCCGCGATGCTGCTCGCCGCCCGCGTCGGCATCACCGTCGCGCCGGTCGAGCTGCGCCACGTGGCCGGGCGCGACGTCCTGCTGGTCGAGCGGTTCGACCGGCCCTCGGTCGGTGGCCGCAGGCAGATGCTGTCAGCTCTGACGGTGCTGGGTTACGACGAGCTCGGGTCCCGTCATGCCAGTTATGCCGAGCTCGCCGAAGCGGTGCGGACCGGGCCGTGGACCAAGCCGGGTGACACCCTGCGCGAGCTGTACACGCGCTTGGTCTTCAACGTCTGCGTCGGCAACAACGACGACCACTTGCGCAACCACGCCGCGTTCTGGGACGGCGAGCGCCTCGAGCTCACCCCGGCCTACGACCTGGCACCCTCACCGCGGTCGACCGCGGTCTCCTCGCAGGCGATCGGCATCACCCGCAACCAGGACCGGGCCAGCCAACTCCGCCTGTGCCGCCAGGTCGCCACGGAGTTCCAGCTGCGCCGAGCTGAAGCTGAGCAGGTCATCGAGGCGGTGGTCAGCACCATCCACCAGGACTGGGACGAGGTGTGCGATCAGGCCCGGCTCACGCAGGCCGAACGTGACACCCTGTGGCAGCGTGAGTTTCTCAACCCCTACATCTTCTACGACCAGCCCTGACGCCCCACCCCCCGACGGCGCGTCCACAAAGGACGATCTCGCCCGACTCCGCGCTCGACTACCGCCGACCTCTCCGTCAGGAGGACGTCGACACCTTCCCGTGTGCATCGACACCATCAGCTCGATGTCGATGTCGACGGTTCGGCCCCGGCGCGTCAGCCCAGGCCGGGGAACCAGATCGCGATCTCGCGGGCGGCCGACTCGGGTGAGTCCGAGCCGTGCACCAGGTTCTGCTGCACCTTGCTGCCCCAGTCGCGGCCGAGGTCACCACGGACCGTGCCGGGGGCCGCCGCCGTGGGATCGGTGGCTCCGGCCAGCGAACGCCAGCCCTCGATGCACCGCTGCCCCTCGATGACGGCGGCCGCGACCGGGCCGGACATCATGAACTCGACGAGCGGCTCGTAGAACGGCTTGCCCTCGTGCTCGGCGTAGTGCTCAGCCAACAGCTCGCGAGCGGGCACCCGCAGGTCCAGCGCCACGAGGGTGTAGCCCTTGGCCTCGACGCGGCGCAGCACCTCACCGACCAGGCCCCGGCGGACGCCGTCCGGCTTGACGAGCACGAGGGAGCGTTCGGTCACGACAGGGCCCTTCGTTCGACGGCGGAGCGCTCAGACTAGGGCGTGGACGTCGGTGACCCGGCTCGCGCGGCCCGGCTGGCCGTCAGCGCGTCGGCCCGGCTCCCCTGCACCAGCGCCACCACCCACAGCCCCGCGAACACCAGCCCGAGGAACAGCATGACCGGCACCCACAGGGCCGTGGCGATCAGCAGCAGCTGCACCACCCACCCGAGCAGGTACCCCACGCGCGAGCGCAGCAGCCCGGCCGCCACCACGCACAGTGCGGCCAGCACTGCGCCCGCCGCCAGGGCGTGACCGCGGCTGACGTCGGCGAGGTCCTTGGCGACCAGCGTCGCGAACCCCACCACCAGCGCCTCGCCCACCAGCACCATCAGGGCGAACAGACGGCGGTAGGAGCGGGCCGGGCGGGCCGGCGCGGGGCTGCTCACGAGGCACCCAGCAGCGTGCGCACCTCGGCGGCCATGGTGACCGACCCCGTCGCGAGGACGCCGGCCCCGACCTCGCCGTCCTGCTCGGCCAAGGTGACGGCCAGGTCGAGCGCGTCGGGCAGCGAGCGGGCCACGTGCACGCGGTCCTCGCCGAACACGTCTCGCGCCGTGGCGGCCAGGTCGTCCGGGTCGGTGGCCCGCGGGGACGTGGACCGGGTCACGACGACCTCGTCGAGCACGGGCTCGAGCGC
>JACMOY010000340.1 GCA_014377795.1 Actinomycetota bacterium
GAATGCACAGCCGCGGCGAGGACGACCTCGCCAAGCTCGCGGGCTCGTTCAACGCGATGGCGATCAGCCTGCAGACCCAGATCCGCCAGCTCGAGCACCTGTCGCGCGTGCAGCAGCGGTTCGTCTCCGACGTCTCGCACGAGCTGCGCACGCCCCTGACGACGGTGCGGATGGCGGCAGACGTGCTGCACGAGTCCCGGGCCGACTTCGAAGCCGCCCCCGCGCGGTCCGCCGAGCTGCTGCAGCAGCAGCTCGACCGCTTCGAGCTGCTGCTCGGCGACCTGCTCGAGATCAGCCGCATCGACGCGGGTGGCGCGGTGCTCGAGCTCGAGCCCGTCGACCTGCGCGACCTGGCCGCGCGGGTCGTCGACGCCGCGGCGCCGCTGGCTCGCGGCGGCAGCAGCCTGCAGCTGGTCTGCGCCACCTCGCCGTGCGTCGCCGACATCGACGCCCGTCGGATCGAGCGGGTGCTGCGCAACCTGGTGGTGAACGCGCTCGAGCACGGCAACGGCGCGCCCGTGACGATCACGACCGCAGCCGACGCCGTGGGGGTCGCGGTCTCGGTGCGTGACCACGGTGTGGGCCTGAAGCCGGGGGAGTCGGCGCTGGTGTTCAACCGGTTCTGGCGCGCGGACCCCTCTCGCGCCCGCACCCTCGGCGGCACCGGGCTGGGCCTGGCGATCGCCAGCGAGGACACCCGGCTGCACGGCGGCTGGTTGCAGGCCTGGGGCGAGCCCGGCCAGGGGTCGTGCTTCCGGCTCACCCTGCCCCGCGCGGCGGGCGTCGAGCTGACCACCTCGCCGCTGCCGCTGGGCCCGCCCGCCGACGAGCTCGTGGTCGGCGGCCCGTACCTGCGGATCACGCCGCGCACCGACCGTGGCCTGCCGCCCGCCCCGTCCTGGGCGGTCCGCGGTGGCTGAGCGGACGTCGGGGTCGTGCCGTCTCAGGGTCCTGCTGGCGTTGGCGCTCGCGGTGCTGGCACCGGCGGGGTGCGGGGCGATCCCCGACTCGGGTGTAGCCGGTCCCGGGCGCGAGCTCGTCGAGGCGGCGCCCGAGCCGCTGCGGGTGGCGGCACTCGGCCCCCGCCCGGGCGCCGGGCCCGACGAGATCGTCCAGGGCTTCCTGCGGGCCGGCGGGTCGTCGGACGACGACCAGATGGTGGCCCGCTCGTTCCTGGTCGGGTCGGCGGTGCGTTCGTGGCAGCCCTCGAGGGGGGTGGTCGTCTACCCCGACGACGTATCCCTGACGACGACCGTGCGCGGAACCACATCGCCGGTGCGGGTCGACGTCACGACCCCGGTGCTCGCGACCATCGACGAGCAGGGACGGTTCATCCAGGCGCGTCAGGGGACGACGGCCCACGCGGTCTTCACGGCCGTGCGCACCGGCGGCCAGTGGCGCGTCTCGGTCGTCGACGGGGCCTTCGGGTCGTGGCTGCCGCAGTTCGCCCTCGACCGCACCTACAGCCCGCTGCCGGTCAGCTTCGTCGCCGACGGCACCACCACCTTGGTGCCCGACCTGCGGTGGCTGCCCGGCCCGCGCCCCAGCCTGGCCACCGCCCTGGTGCGCCAGCTGCTGCTCGGTCCGCCCGCCTACCTGGGCGCCGCGGTCGTCACCGGCTTCCCGCGTGGCACCACCCTGGCGGTCGACGCGGTGCCCACCACTGGCGGGGTGGCCCAGGTCGACCTGTCCGCGCAGGCGCTGACGGCCACCCCGGCGATGCGGCAGATGCTGTGGGCGCAGCTCACCGCGACGTTGCGCCGGCTCCCGTCGGTGGGCGAGGTGCAGCTCACCGTCGGGGGCGCACCCTTTCGGGTGCCCGGCGTCACGAGCGCCAGCGTGTACGGCGACACCGGGTTCCGCGACGACGTCCGGGTCACCGGCGACCCCGTCGTGCTGTCCGGCGACCGGCTGGTCGGCATCGACGCGGTGAGCGGCAAGCTGAACGCGAGCCGGGCCACGGACCTGTCGCCGGGGGTGCGGCTGCGCTCGCTCGCCGTCGGCGCCGGTGGGTCGCTCGTGGTGGGCGTCGAGACCAGCGGACGTCGCCTCGTGCGCGCGCAGACGGGTGGACGTCCCACGGTGCTACTGACCGGCAGCGACCTGGTCGACCCGGTGGTCGACGTCACCGGCGCCGTGTGGTCGGCCGACCTGGCCCGGCCAGGCCGGTTGCGGGTCGTGGTCGGCACCGCGGTGCGCGACGTGGCCCCGCGCGCCTCGACCCTGACGCCGGACTGGCTGGCGGGCCGCGCGGTGCAGGCCGTGGACGTCTCGCGCGACGGCGCTCGGGTGCTGGTGGTCTCGCAGGGTCCAGGTGGCGATCGGCGCGTCGACGTGGCCGGGGTGCGCCGGGGCACGGGCGGTCAGCCGCTGGCCCTGGCCGCGCCCCTGGAGGTCGC
>JACMOY010000341.1 GCA_014377795.1 Actinomycetota bacterium
ACCTACGCCTGGGCTTCGACCTCGCTGCTCGCCACCCTCGGCCACGGGCTGTTGCACATCTGGACGCCGCGGCCAGGGCGGGGCTGATCGACCTGCCCCGGCTCGGGTCTTGGGCTCTCGCGAGCCATGACGACGACGTGGTCGCCGTCCGCGAGGCGATCGCGCGGGCCGACCCGCGGGCCGAGTCGCTTCCCGAGTCCCAGGTCCGGGTGATCCTGCAGGACGCCGGTTTCGACGTGGTCGTGCAGTACGTCGTGCACGGCCCCCGCGGGCGGATCATCCGTGCCGACCTGGCACTGCCCGAGCTGCGCATCGCGATCCTGTACGACGGGGCCTGGCACGCGCTGCGTTCCCAGCTCGAGCACGACCGCCGTCAGGCGCGGCTGCTGCGTGAAGCCGGGTGGGTGGGCGTGCACATCACGGCCGAGGTGCTCGCGTCCCCACGTCAGGTCGTGGCTGTCGTCCAGACCGCCGTGGACGCCCGCCAGGCCTCCTGAGCGCACTGAGTGAAGCAAGTGCCAGATTCCGCACCGCGACCGCGCCAGTTAGTGCAGCAAGTGCTGGATGGGGCGGGCGGAGGGCGGGGTCAGGCGCGGGTGTGGAGCTGGCGGGCGGCTTCGGCGATCGAGCCGGACATCGAGGGGTAGACGGTGAAGGCGGCCGAGACCTGGTCGACGGTGAGCTTGGTCTGCACTGCCAGCGCGACGGGGAAGATCAGCTCGCTGGCGCGGGGGGCGACGACGACGCCGCCCATGATGATGCCGGTGCCGGCTCGGGCGAAGAGCTTGACGAACCCGTCGTGCACGTTCTGCATCTTGGCCCGGGCGTTGGTGGCCAGCGGCAGCATGATCGCCTCGCAAGCGATCCCGGCCTCCTCGAGTCCCTGCTCGGACCACCCGACGGTCGCGATCTCGGGGTCGGTGAAGACGTTCGCCGCGACGGCCCGCAGGTTCAGCGGCTGCACCGCGTCACCGAGCGCGTGCCACATCGCGATCCGCCCCTGCATCGCGGCGACGGACGCGAGCGGCAGCACCCCGGTGCAGTCCCCCGCGGCGTAGACCCCGCGCGCCGACGTCCGCGAGACGCCGTCGACCTCGATGTGCCCGGACGCCGTCAAGGTGATGCCGGACTCGGCGAGCCCCATGTCGGCGGTGTTCGGCACCGACCCGACGGCCATGATGCAGTGCGTTCCCTCGACGCTGCGCCCGTCCTGCAGGCGGACGACGATCCCGTCCGACGTGCGCGAGACGGCCTCGGCGCGTGAGCGGTTCAGGACGTGCATGCCCCGGCGACGGAACACGTCCTCGATGACCTGGGCGGCGTCGGCGTCCTCACCGGGCAGCACGTGGTCGCGCGAGCTGACCAGGGTGACGTCGCTGCCGAGCCCCAGGTAGGCGTGGGCGAGCTCGGCGCCGGTCACGCCCGATCCGACGACGACGAGCGTGGGCGGGGTGACCGGCAGGTCGTAGATCTGCTGCCAGGTGAGGATCCGCTCGCCGTCCGGCCGGGCGGTGGCCAGCTCGCGCGGGCGCGCCCCGGTGGCGACCAGGACGACGTCGGCGTCCAGCCGCTCGCCGCCCCCGTCGAGCAGGTCGACCTCGACCCGCTGCGGGCCGGTCAGACACCCGGTGCCCCGCAGCACCCGGACGCCCTCGCGGGCCATCCGGGCCGCGATGTCGTCGCTCTGCGCCAGGGCCAGGGCCTTGATCCGGGCGTTGACGGTCGGCAGGTCGGCGGTGGCCACAGCGCCGGGCTCGGGCGAGTCGGCCAGCCGGACGCCGTACCCCGCGGCGGCGAAGAACCGGCTCATGAAGTCAGCCGTCGAGATCAGGGTCTTGCTGGGCACGCAGTCGGTCAGCACCGCCGCCCCGCCGAGCCCGTCGCGGTCGACGACGGTGACGTCGGCACCCAGCTGAGCGGCGACCAGCGCAGCCTCGTACCCGCCCGGGCCTCCCCCGACGACGACGACCCGCGCGGCACCCACGGGACCAGTCAACCACGCACCCCCGACGCCCTAGCCTTGCGCCCATGGCCCTGTACGCCGCCTACGGCAGCAACCTCGACAGCCAGCAGATGCTGCGCCGCGCCCCCCACTCACCCCTGCGCGGCACCGGCTGGCTGGTCGGCTGGCGGCTGACGTTCGGTGGCGAGGACCTCGGCTGGGAGGGGTCGCTGACGACCGTCGTCGAGGACCCGCTCGAGCAGGTCTACGTCGCGCTGTACGACGTCACGGACGCCGACGAGCAGACGCTGGACGACTGGGAGGGCCTCGGCATCGGGATCTACACCAAGATCCGTGTCCGCGTGCAGACCCTGGACGGCGAGGAGCTGGCCTGGGTGTACGTCCTGGACGGCTACGAGGGCGGACTCCCGTCGGCGCGTTACCTGGGCCAGCTCGCCGAGGCCGCCGAGGCCGCCGGAGCCCCTGACGACTACGTGCTCGCGCTGCGGCACCGGCCGTGCCGGACCGTGGGGCAGAACCCGCCGCTCATGTAGCGTTCACCCACCCGACCTCTTCCGTTGGGGTAACCCGCTCCCGGCGCCCCTAACCTGCGCGCAGTAGCGGCGGTGACGTCCTCACCGTGTACCCGACCCGGAGGTCCCGTTGACCAGCAGGCTCAAGACCGGCATCCTCGCCGTCGTCGTCACCACCACCGCCCTCGTCACCGCGGCCTGCGCGCCGCCGGCCGACAAGCCCACCGCAGCCGCCTCGAGCGCCGGCGCGGCGACCAGCGCGGCCGCCTTCGGTGGCATGGACGCCCTCGTCGCGGCGGCGAAGAAGGAGGGTCAGCTCAACGTCATCGCCCTGCCGCCGGACTGGGCGAACTACGGCGAGGTCATCAGCACCTTCACCGCGAAGTACGGCATCAAGGTCGACTCGGCCCAGCCGGACGCCGCGAGCCAGGACGAGATCAACGCCGCCACCCAGCTCAAGGGCCAGAGCACGGCCCCCGACGTCTTCGACCTCGGCCAGGCCGTGGCGCTCGCGAACACCGCCATGTTCGCGCCGTACCAGGTGGCCACGTTCGCGGACGTCCCCGCCGACCTCAAGGACGCCAACGGCACCTGGGTCAACGACTACGGCGGCTACATGTCGATCGGGTACGACGCCGCCAAGGTGCCCGCGCCGACGTCCGTGCAGGACCTGCTCAAGCCCGCGTACAAGGGCAAGGTGGCCCTGAACGGCGACCCGACCCAGGCCGGTGCCGCGTTCGCCGGTGTCGCGATGGCGGCCCTGGCCAACGGCGGGTCGGCCGACGACATCAGCAAGGGCGTCTCGTTCTTCACCGACCTGAAGAAGGCCGGCAACTTCCTGCCCGTCGACCCGACGCCCGCGACCGTGCAGTCCGGCCAGACGCCCGTGGTCATCGACTGGGACTACTTGAACGTGGGCCAGTCGGTCAGCCTCAAGGGCAAGGTCGACTGGAAGGTCGTCGTCCCTGCGAACGCGGTGCTCGGCGGGTACTACGTCCAGGCGATCAGCAAGGACGCGCCCCACCCGGCCGCGGCGCGGCTGTGGCAGGAGTTCCTGTACTCCGACCAGGGCCAGAACCTCTGGCTCAAGGGCGGCGCCCGACCGGTCCGACAGGACGCCATGGACAAGGCCGGCACCATCGACAAGGCCGCCTTCTCGGCGCTGCCCCCCGTGAGCGGCACCCCCGTGTTCCTCACCCAGGCGCAGAGCGACACCGCCAAGGCCTTCCTCACGGCGAACTGGCGCAAGGCCATCGGGTGAGCGGACGCCGCGCGTGCCGTTGACGTCCCGCGTACGGGGCGGCGCCCTGCTGGGTGTCGCCCCGTTCCTGGCGTTCACGACGATCTTCCTCGCCGTCCCCACGCTCGTCGTGGTGGTCGGCGCCTTCGTCGACACCGGCGGCCGCCCGACCCTGGCGAACGTCGCGGGCCTGCGCCAGGGCTACATCCTGGACGCGCTGCTCTCGACGCTCGAGCTGTCGCTCACCACCGCGGTCATCGGCGCCGTCGTCGGCGCGTTGCTCGCCTACGCGGTCGTCACTGCTGCGCCGGACGGGATGCTGCGCCGCTCGGTGAGCGCGGTCTGCGGGGTGCTGGCGCAGTTCGGTGGGGTGACCCTCGCCTTCGCGTTCCTCGCCACGGTCGGGTCGCAGGGTTTCGTGACCCTGTACCTCTTCGACCACACCGGGCTGGCGGTTCCCGGTGACCTCCTCTACGGCCTGCGGGGCCTGGGCCTGGTGTACGTCTACTTCCAGATCCCCCTGATGGTGATCGTGTTCCTGCCCGCACTGGACGGCGTGCGCGTGCAGTGGCGCGAGGCCACCGAGAGCCTCGGCGGGTCGACCTGGCAGTACTGGCGGCACGTCGCCGGCCCGCTGCTGATGCCCGCGTCCCTCGGGTCGACGCTGCTGCTGTTCGCGAACGCTTTCGCCGCCTACGCCACGGCTGCCGCCCTCGTCAGCCAGGGTTCGCCGATCCTGCCACTGGTGGTGCGCGCCACGTTCACCAGCGAGGTGGTGCTCGGCCAGGCCAACCTCGGCAAGGCGATCGCTCTGGCGATGGTCGTCGTGGTGGCGGTCGTGATGACCGGGTACGCGTGGTTGCAGCGGCGCACCTCCCGGTGGGTCGGCTGATGGCCGGGCTGCAGCGGGCCCGCGTCCGCAGGCAGGCCACCTTCCGGTGGGTCGTCGTCGCCGTGGTCGGCACCTTCTTCGCACTGCCGCTGCTGGGGATGCTCGAGTTCACCACCCGCGCGCCCGGCGGTGGTCGCACGGCGGCGGTCTGGCGCACCGTCGCCGACCTCGGCGGCCTGCGCACGACCTACCCCGAGCTGTGGGCCGGCCTGAAGGCGTCGGGGGCGCTGGTCGTCCTGACGGTCCTGATCATGCTCGTGCTGCTGGTGCCCACGATGACCTGGGTGCGGCTGCGCGTGCCCGGGCTGCGCCGCACGATCGAGTTCATCTGCCTGCTGCCACTGACGATCCCGGCGATCGTCCTGGTGGTCGGGTTGGCTCCGGTGTACGCCTGGGTCACCTACCTGCTCGGTGGGTCCTCGGCCTGGCTGTGCTTCGCCTACGTCGTTCTCGTCCTGCCGTACTGCTACCGCGCGCTGGACGCCGGGCTGTCGGCGATCGACGTGCGCACGCTGGGCGAGGCCGCGCGCAGCCTCGGCGCCGGGTGGGGCACGGTGATGGTGCGGGTGATCCTGCCGAACGTGCGGACGGCGGTCCTTTCGGCGTCGTTCCTCGCAGTGGCCCTGGTGCTGGGCGAGTTCACCATCGCCTCGCTGCTCCACCGCGACAACCTGCAGGTCGGCATCAACCAGCTGGGGCAGCGTGACGCCCAGGTCGCGGTCGCCGTCTCGTTCGCAGCCCTGGCGCTCGCCTTCGTGCTCCTTCTCGTCCTGTCGTTCGCCGGCGGCCGACGCACCCGCACCCTCACCCCGCTGGCCACACCGCCCACCCAGGAGCCCGCATGACCCCGCAGCGCCAGGGTGTCGCCGTCCGGCTCGAGGGGCTGAGCCGGCACTACGGCGCCGTACGCGCGCTGGACGGGCTCGACCTCGAGCTGGCGCCCGGCGAGATGGTCGCCCTGCTCGGCCCGTCGGGGTGCGGGAAGACGACGGCCCTGCGGCTGCTGGCCGGCCTCGAGGACGCCGACGCCGGACGCGACGTCGTCGACGGCCGCGACCTGACCGACGTCCCCGTGAGCAAGCGCGACATGGGCATGGTGTTCCAGGCCTACAGCCTGTTCCCGCACATGACCGCGCGGCAGAACGTCGCGTTCGGCCTGCGCCTGCGCGGACGCAGCTCGGCCGAGCAGCGTTCCCGTGCGGGCGAGATGCTCGAGCTGGTGGGCCTGTCGAGCCAGGCCGACCGCTACGCCCACCAGATGTCCGGCGGCCAGCAGCAGCGGGTCGCGCTGGCTCGGGCGCTGGCGATCGAGCCGCAGGTGCTGCTGCTGGACGAGCCGCTGTCGGCGCTGGACGCCAAGGTGCGCGTGCAGCTGCGCGACGAGATCCGCCGGATCCAGCTGGACGTCGGCGCCACCACCCTGCTCGTCACCCACGACCAGGAGGAGGCGCTGGCCGTCGCCGACCGGGTGGGCGTCATGCGCGGCGGCCGGCTCGAGCAGATCGCCGCACCGGGCGAGATCTACACCAGCCCCGCGACCGCTTTCGTCGCCGAGTTCGTCGGGCTCACCAACCGCATGGACGGTGTCGCGGCGGACGGCGTCGCGCAGGTCATGCGCGCCCGCATCCCTTTGCTACCGGGCTCGGTCGCGTCCGGACCGGTGAGCGTGCTCGTGCGCCCCGAGTCCGTCGAGGTGCACACCCAGCGCGACGGCGAGGCCGAGGTGGTCGCCGCCAGCTTCCTCGGCTCGCTGGGCCGGGTGCGGGTGCGCACCGCGGACGGAGCCGTGCTGCTCGCCCAGGTACCCACCGGTGGGGCCGGCGTCCTGCAGGTCGGCGACCGGGTGTCGCTGGCGCTGCGCCCGGTGCCGGCGCTGGCCGTCAGCCGGGACTGACGCATCCGGCGTCAGACCGGCACGCACACCGCGGCGTCGTGCGCGAACCGAACCAGGTCAGGTGGCAGGGTGGTGCCAGCGTGACTCACCCGGAGGCGACCATGGCCGAGTACCCCGAGCTGCTGCACACCGCCATCGACACGACCGACGTCCGCGGACTCGCCGAGTTCTACCGGCAGCTGCTGGGACTGAGCTACCGGCCGGGTGACGAGGCCGCGGCGAGCGGCCCGGACGACGCGGACTGGCTCGTGCTGATCGACGCGGCCGGCGCGCACACGTTGGCGTTCCAGCAGGTGGAGCAGCTGGAGCGCACGACCTGGCCCGCGCACGACGTCCCGATGCAGATGCACCTGGATCTCACCGTCGCGGACGTCGGCGAGCTGGGTCGCCAGCGCGACCGGGCCCTGTCACTCGGCGCGTCGCTGCTGCTGGACCGGACGGCGGACGCTGACGAGCCGCTGTACGTCCTCGCCGACCCCTCGGGCCACCCGTTCTGCCTCTTCGTCGGGTGAGCACACGACGGTCCAGCCCGTGGCCGTCGCGTAGGGTCAGCGGCCGTGACCACCCTCGAGGACCCCGCCACCGACCCGTTCGAGGTCGCTGCTGCTGCCGCCGAACGACTGGTCGAGCTGACCGGGGCGTCGTCGCACGACGTGGCGCTCGTGCTCGGCTCGGGCTGGGGCCCCGCGGGTGACCTGCTCGGCGAGACCCTCGCCGAGGTGCGCACCACCGACCTGCCCGGGTTCTACCCCGCGGCGGTGGCCGGCCACAGCGGCACGATCCGCTCGGTGCGCATCGGCGACACCTCCCGCCGGGCGCTGGTCTTCGGCACCCGCACCCACTTCTACGAGGGCCGCGGCGTGCGGGCCGTCGTCCACGGGGTCCGCACGGCGGCGGCGGCGGGCTGCTCGACCATCGTGCTGACCAACGGCTGCGGTGGCCTCAACCCGGACTGGGCACCGGGCACACCCGTGCTGATCAGCGACCACCTCAACCTGACGGCGGCCTCACCGGTCGAGGGCGCGACGTTCATCGACCTCACCGACCTGTACAGCCGCCGGCTGCGCGACCTGTGCCGCGAGGTCGACCCGAGCCTGGCCGAGGGCGTCTACGTGCAGTTCCGCGGCCCGCACTACGAGACGCCGGCCGAGGTGCGCATGGCCGGCGTGCTCGGCGGTGACCTGGTCGGCATGTCGACGACGCTCGAGGCGATCGCCGCCCGCCAGAGCGGGCTCGAGGTGCTGGGCATCTCGCTGGTCACCAACCTCGCCGCGGGCATCAGCCCCACCCCCCTCGACCACGCCGAGGTGCTCGAAACCGGCCGCGCGGCCGCGCAACGGTGCGGGCGGATGCTCGCCGACGTCGTCCGTCGGCTGTGACGGCGGTGCCCGACCTGCTTGCCGCCGCGCGGCTGTGGCTGGACGACGACCCCGACCCCGCCACCCGCGACGAGCTCAGCACTGTGCTGCAACGGGTCCAGGACGGCGACCCCGCGGCCCGCGACGACCTGGCCGACCGCTTCGCCGGCACCCTCGAGTTCGGGACGGCGGGCCTGCGCGGTGCCGTCGCTGCCGGCCCCAACCGGATGAACCGCGCCGTCGTCATCCGGGCCGCCGCCGGGCTCACGGGCTACCTGCTGCGCGAGCACCCGGCGCCGCGGGTGGTCATCGGGTATGACGCACGCCATCGCAGCCTGGACTTCGCCCGCGACACAGCGGCCGTCGTCGTCGCGGCGGGCGGCGAGGCGCTGCTGCTGCCTTCGGCCCTGCCGACGCCGGTGCTCGCCTTCGCCGTCCGGCATCTCGGCGCGCACGCCGGCGTGATGGTCACTGCGAGCCACAACCCCCCGCAGGACAACGGGTACAAGGTCTATCTCGCCGACGGCAGCCAGATCATCCCGCCCGCGGACCGCGACATCGCCGCCCACATCGCTGCTGTCACGGGGGTTCGCGACGTCCCCCGGGTCGCCAGCGGCTGGCACCTGCTCGGCGACGACGTGCTCGACGCCTACCTGCGCTCGGCGGCTGGGGTCGTCGACCCGCACTCACCCCGTGACCTGGTGGTCGTGCACACCTCGCTGCACGGCGTCGGCGGCGAGGTGGTGCGCGCGGCCTTCGAGCGGGCGGGTTTCGCCCCGCCGTGGCAGGTCGAGAGCCAGGCCCGGCCGGATCCCAACTTCCCCACCGTCGCCTTCCCCAACCCCGAGGAGCCCGGCGCCATCGACGCCGCCCTGGCCCTGGCCGTCGAGCGCGGCGCCGATCTCGTGGTCGCCAGCGACCCCGACGCCGACCGGTGCGCCGTCGCGGTCCCGGGCCGCGACGGTCGCTGGCG
>JACMOY010000342.1 GCA_014377795.1 Actinomycetota bacterium
AGTCGCGCTCGCCCTCGCAGCTCGCGGTCGAGTACGCGGTGCTCGGCCTGGGCAAGGCGGCGGTGCGGATCGAGCCGTGGACGCCGGTCGGCTCCCTCGCCTGGCTCAAGGCGATGGCGTGGGACCTGAAGAGCAACTACGCGGACGAGGTCACCCGGGCGCGCCTGTCGGCGACTCTGCCCGTCGCGCGGATCAACCAGCTCTACCCCCCCTACCCGGCCGACGTGCACGCCCCGATCGTGGCCGGCAGCTCCCGGTGGTGCTCGAGATCAGCCGCAGCGCCGCCGGTGCGCGGGTCCTCGCCCTCGCGCAGCAGGGTCTGGACGCCGTGCCCGCGCTGCTCGGTCGCGGCACGGGCGTCGGGTCCAACTCGTGGGTCGTGGCCGGCTCGCGCACCACGACCGGCAAGCCGCTGCTGGCCAACGACCCGCACCTGTCGCCGTCCGTGCCGGGCATCTGGTACCAGATGGGCCTGCACTGCACCACGGTCGGCACCGCGTGCCCGTTCGACGTCGCGGGGTTCACCTTCTCGGGGTTCCCCGGGGTGGTGATCGGGCACAACGCGCGGGTGGCGTGGGGCTTCACCAACCTGCCGGCCGACGTCACCGACCTCTACCTCGAGCGCGTGGTCGCCGGCAAGGTGGAGCACGACGGGGCGTACGAGCCCGTCGTCACCCGGCCCGAGGTGATCAAGGTCCGCGGCGGGGCGGACGTCACGATCACCGTCCGCTCGACGCGGCACGGCCCGATCGTGTCGGACGTGCTGGACGACGTCCGCGACGCGGGCCGCCAGATCATCGTCGACGGCACCCCGGACTCGGTCACGTACGACGTCGCACTGTCCTGGACGGCGCTCACGCCGGGCCGCACGGCGGACGCGGTGTTCGCGCTGGACCTCAGTGGTGACTGGGCCCAGTTCCGGGCCGCCGCCGCGCAGTTCGAGGTGCCCGCGCAGAACCTGGTGTACGCCGACGTCGACGGCACCATCGGCTACCAGGCGCCCGGCGTCGTCCCGGTCCGCGAGGGGTTCGACGGCCGGTGGCCGGTGCCGGGGTGGCTCAGCGCGTACGACTGGAAGGGGCGCGTGCCGTTCGCCCGGCTGCCCACCGAGGTCAACCCGCCGGACGGGATCATCGTGGCCGCCAACCAGGCCGTCACCGCCGGCGCCGGTCCGTTCCTGACGACCGACTGGGACTTCGGCTACCGGTCGCAGCGGATCCGCGACCTGCTGCAGCACGACCCCGCCCGCAAGCTCAGCCCGGTCGACATGGCCAGGTTCCAGCTCGACACCACGAACGGGATGGCCCGCACCCTGGTGCCGCTGCTGCTGCGCACCCGGCTCACCCAGCGCGACGCGTTCACGGCCGAGGCCCAAGACCTGCTCAAGGGCTGGGACTTCACGCAGCCGCCCGACTCGGCCGCCGCGGCGTACTACAACGCCGTGTGGCGCAACCTGCTGCGGCTCGGCTTCGACGACGAGCTCGGGCCGGGTCTCGCGGCCGACGGCGGTGGGCGCTGGTCCGAGGTGGTGACCCGTCTGCTGGCCCGCCCCGGCGACCCCTGGTGGGACAACCGGGCCACCCCCGGCCTGGTCGAGACCCGCAACGAGATCGTGCGTCAGGCCATGGTGTCGGCCCGGATCGAGCTGACCACGACGCTGGGCAAGGACCCCGCTCGCTGGCAGTGGGGCCGGCTGCACCGCCTCACCCTCGAGCACCCGGTGCTGGGCGGCCAGACGGTGCCGGCCCCGGTGCGCGCGCTGGTGAACCGCGGGCCGTACGACCTCGGCGGCGGCTCGGCGATCGTCGACGCCACCGGCTGGACGTCGTCGAAGGGGTACGCCGTCGACCGGGTGCCCTCGATGCGGATGGTCGTCGACCTCGCCGACCTCGACCGCTCGCGCTGGGTCAACCTCACCGGCGCCTCGGGCCACCCGGGCGACGCCCACTACGCCGACCAGACGCAGGCCTGGGCGCAGGGCCGCACCTACGCGTGGCCCTTCAGCGCCGCGGCCGTGTCCGCCGCGACCAAAGACGTCCTGCGCCTCACGCCGAGCTGACCCGCAGGGTGGCCGTGGGGGTGACGACGACGTGCACCACCCGGTCGTGCGCCTGCACGGGCACCGGCTCGTCCAGCAGCTCACCGTCGTGCACCAGCGCGACGACCAGCGCGCCGGCGCCGACCCGCGCGAGGGCCCGGTCGTAGCTGCCGCCGCCCTGCCCGAGCCGGCGGCCGCACCGGTCGGCGGCCAGCGCGGGCACCACGACCACCTGGGCGCCGGTCACCGCCGCCGGCCCCAGCCGTGGGCCACCAGGCTCCAGCGCGCCGTGGCCGGCCCCCGGACGGCGCGCCCCGTCGTCCAGCGCCCAGTCCAGGTCGAGGTCGGGCAGCACCACCGGCAGCAGCACCCGCACGCCGCGGGCCCGCAGCTGCTCGACCAGGACGGCGGTGGCCGGCTCGAGCGGCCCGGCGACGTACGCCGCGACGGTGCTGGCCGCGCTGACCTCGGGCAGGGCGAGGACCCGGGCGGCGGGGGCCGGGCCCTCGTCCGGCCGCGCACCGAGCGCGCGACGGGCGGCCCGCAGGCCGGCCCGCAGCGCCGCCTTGGGATGGGCGTCGCCCGCAGGTGCCCCCGGGTGGCGGTCACGCGGCTGTGGCATCCGTGTCACGATGCCACGGCGAATGCGAGATCGGGGGAGAGTTCATGACGTCGGTGCGGTCCCGGCTGGCGACGACGCTCGCCGTCGTCCTGGTGCTCCCGGCGATTGCCGTGATCGTGGCCTTCGGCGTGAAGGTCCCCGAGCAGGCCCGCGAGGCCGCGTCGGTGAACATGCTGACCACGGCGCGTGCGGTGGCTCTGTCGCTGACCACCCGGTGCCTGGCGCTGGGCGAGACCGCCCGCGCGCTTGCGCTGCAGGCCGGGGCCAAGAACCTGGCCGCTGCGACGGACGAGGCCACCCGTCGCCAGCCCACCGCCTTCGCCGCGCTGATCCGCGGCGGCCGGGTCGTGGCGTCCTCCGGCCAGCTGCCGACCGACCTGCCCCCGGGCCGGCTGGCCGGCCTGCGCTGCACCCGCCGCCTGGCCGAGTCCGGGCCCGTGACCACCGACCCGCCGGTGCTGCTCGAGGTCGTCTCGGCCACCGACGCCACCGGTAAGCCGTTGGGTGAGGCAGTCGTCGGCCAGGTGCTCGACGCCGTCGCGCTGGGCATGGTCGCCGCCAAGCTCGATCCCAGGGACGGGACGGCGATCGCCCTGGACTGCCCGGACGGTCGCGGGGTGGTTACCGGTACTGACGCAGCCACCGCGGCGGTGCTGCGTACCGCGGCCCGCGAGGGTGGTCCGGAGCGGATCGGACCGTGGCAGGTCGCCCGGGTGGCGGCCACGGAGAACCAGGGGTGCGACGTCGCCGCGGCGGTGCAGCCGGCGGCCGGCGGGAGGCCGATGAGCCGGATCGTGGCCGTGTTCGTCGCGGGCCTCGCCGTGGCGGCGTGGCTGGTGCTGCGGGTCGCCGACAGCCTGACCAGGCCGATCCTGGCGCTGACCGAGGCCGCCGAGCGGGTCGCGCGGGGTGACCTCACGACGCGCACGCAGGCGCAGGGCAGCAGCGAGCTGGACCGGCTCTCGGACGCTTTCAACCACATGACCGACGAGCTGCAGGCCAAGCTCGGCGAGCTGGAGTCCAGCCGCAACCTGCTGCGCGAGAACGTCGGTCGCCTCGGCGACACGCTGCAGCGCACGCACGACCTGGACGGCCTGCTGATGACGGTGCTGGGGGCGGCCGCCTCGGCCACCGTCTCGCAGCGCGCCACGGTGTGGCTGGTCGAGGGCGGGTCGGTGGTCGCGCGGGTGTCCTCGCCGGCGGGCGCTCCCCGCCCGACCGCCCGTCGCCTGCCGCTCGGCACCGAGCTGGCCGGTGTCGTCGCCGCGGACGGGCTGCCCCGGCGGCTCGGTCACGGCCAGGGCGACAGCACCACGGTCCTCGGCGGCCCGGCGCTGGCCGCCCCGCTGCGTCGCGGTCACCACGTGCTCGGGGTCATCGTGGTCGAGCGCGACCCCGAGCAGCCGGCGTTCGACGCCGACGACGAGGCGATGCTCGTCTCGCTCGCCGGGCCGGCGGGCATCGCGGTCGACAACGTGATGCTGCACCGCGAGGCCCAGCGGCTGTCGGTCACCGACCCGCTGACCGGGGCCGGCAACCTGCGGCACATGACGACGACGCTGGCCCGTGAGGTCGAGCGCGCCACCCGGTTCCAGCGTCCCCTGTCGCTGCTCCTGCTCGACCTGGACTTCTTCAAGAACGTCAACGACACCTACGGGCACACCGTCGGCGACGCCGTCCTGCGCGAGCTGGCCCGCCGCCTGGCCTCCTGCGTGCGCGAGGTCGACGTCGTGGCCCGCTACGGCGGCGAGGAGTTCGTCGTGGTCACCCCCGAGACCGACATCGAGGGGGCCGAGCGGCTGGCCGCTCGGATCTGCGAGGCGGTGCGCGAGGAGCCGTTCGTCGTCGGCGACGACGTCGTCCAGGTCACCGTGTCGGTGGGCATCGCCTCGCTGCCCCAGCACGGCAGCGCCAGCGGCGACCTGGTGCGGGCCGCCGACGAGGGCCTGTACGCCGCCAAGCACGCCGGCCGCGACCGCTACCGGGTCGCCTCCAGCGGCGAGCCCGCTCCGGCTGGTGACGTCACCGCCGACCGGTAACGTTCGCCGGCATGACCCCCGAACCGCCGTCTGCGAGCCGGCCGATCACCAAGGCCGTCATCCCCGCGGCCGGCATGGGCACCCGCTTCCTGCCCGCGACCAAGGCGATCCCCAAGGAGATGCTGCCGGTCGTCGACCGTCCTGCGATCCAGTACGTCGTCGAGGAGGCCGTCGCGGCGGGCCTCGAGGACGTGCTGATGGTCACCGGACGCAACAAGGGCGCGCTCGAGGACCACTTCGACCGCCACTGGGAGCTCGAGCAGGTGCTCGAGGCCAAGGGCGACGAGCACCGCCTGGCCCGGGTGCGCCGCTCGACGGTGCTCGCCGACGTCCACTACGTCCGCCAGGGCGACCCGCGCGGGCTGGGCCACGCGGTGCTGTGCGCCGAGAAGCACGTGGGTGACGAGCCGTTCGCGGTGCTGCTCGGCGACGACCTGATCGACGCGCGCGACCCGCTGCTGAGCACCATGCTCGCGGTGCGTCAGCAGTACGGCGGCAGCGTCGTCGCCCTGCTCGAGGTGCCACCCGAGCAGGTGCACCTCTACGGCTGCGCCGCGGTCGACCCGGCCGACAGCGACGGCGACGTGGTGCGGGTGACCGGGCTGGTCGAGAAGCCGGACCCCGACCAGGCCCCGAGCAACCTCGCGGTCATCGGCCGCTACGTGCTCGACCCGTCGGTCTTCGCGGTGCTGCACCAGACCCCGCCCGGGCGCGGCGGCGAGATCCAGCTCACTGACGCCCTGCAGACCCTGGCGGTCTGCGACCAGCCCGGCGGCGGCGTGCGGGGCGTGGTGTTCCGCGGCCGCCGCTACGACACCGGGGACCGGCTGGACTACCTCAAGGCCGTGGTGCAGCTGGGCGCCGAGCACGACGAGCTCGGCGCCGACTTCTCGGCCTGGCTCCAGTCGTGGACGGCGCAGCGGCGGTGGTCAGCCTCGAGGACCACCTGCAGCGCTGCCTCGACGGGGTCGCCGCGCTGGCGCCGGTCGAGCTCGACCTGCTCGACGCGCAGGGCTGCGTCCTCGCCGCCGACGTCGTCAGCCCGCTGGACCTGCCCGGCTTCGACAACTCGGCGATGGACGGCTATGCCGTCGTCGCGGACGACGTCGCATCGGCCGGTGAGGACGCCCCGGTGCGGCTGCCGGTGGCCGGCGACGTGCCGGCCGGCGTCACCAGCCAGACCCGGCTGGTCGCCGGGCAGACGGTCCGCATCATGACCGGAGCGCCGATGCCCGAGGGGGCCGAGGCGGTCGTGCCGGTCGAGCAGAGCGACGGCGGCGTGCACGAGGTCCAGCTGCGGGCGCCCGCGCCCGCCGGCCAGCACGTGCGGCGCGCCGGCGCCGACGTCCGCACCGGTGACGTCGTGCTGCGAGCCGGCGCGGTGCTCGGCCCGGCCCAGCTCGCCCTGCTCGCCGCGGTCGGCCGCTCACGGGTCCGCGTCCACGCCCGGCCGCGGGTCGTCGGCCTGTCCACCGGCAGCGGGCTCGTCGAGCCGGGCCGGCTGCCCGGCTTCGGCCAGGTCGTCGACAGCAACGGGATGATGGTCACCGCGGCCGTCATCGACGCCGGAGCCAGCCCGCACCGCCTCGGGCTGGTGGCCGACGACCCGGCCGTGTTCCTGCAGACCCTCACCGACGCGCTCGCCCGCGCCGACCTGGTCGTGACCCCCGGCGGGGTCAGCGCCGGCGCGTACGACACGGTCAAGGAGGTGCTGTCGACCCTGGGCACCGTGTGGTTCGGCAAGGTCGCGATGCAGCCCGGCATGCCCCAGGGCTTCGGCACCGTCGGCCCCGCCGCCACACCGATCTTCACCCTGCCCGGCAACCCGGTCAGCGCGTTCGTCTCCTTCGAGATGTTCGTGCGGCCGGTGATCCGGCGCCTGGCCGGTCACCGCGAGCCGCACCGTCGTCGCGAGACGGGGGTCGCGCTCCAGTCCTGGACGGCGCCCGCCGGCAAGGTGCAGCTGGCCCGCGCCGAGCTGGTCGCCCGTTCGGACGGACGCCCCGGCGTGCGCCTGTCCGGGGGGCAGGGCTCCCACCAGCTCGGCAGCCTCGCCCTGGCCGACGCCCTGGTCGTCGTCCCCGCGGACGTCACCGCCGTGGCCGAGGGCGACGAGGTGCAGGTGCTGGTGCTCGACCGGTGGCGGCGATGACCGAGCCGTCGGGGGGGCCGCGGCTGACCCACGTCGACGACCGCGGCCAGGCCCGGATGGTCGACGTGTCGGGCAAAGGCGTCACGGTGCGCTCGGCCACCGCCCGAGGGCGGGTCATGCTGGGTGACGTCGCGGTGGCAGCCCTGCGCGGCGGCGGCGTCCCCAAGGGCGACGCGCTCGCCGTGGCCCGGATCGCGGGGCTGCAGGCCGCCAAGCGCACCCCCGACCTCGTCCCGCTCGCCCACCCGGTCGCCGTGCACGGCGTGGTGGTCGAGCTCGTCGTGGTCGACGACGGCGTCGAGATCGAGGCCACCGTGCGCACCGCCGGCCGCACCGGCGTCGAGATGGAGGCGCTGACGTGCGTGGCCGTCGCGGCGCTCGCCCTGGTCGACATGGTCAAGGCGGTCGACAAGCGGGCCCGGATCACCGACGTCCGGGTGACCGCCAAGTCCGGCGGCCGCTCCGGTGACTGGACCGCCCCGTGACCCCCCACCCCGCACTTGCGTCACCAACTGACACCCCGACCCGGAGTCCGTGTCACTTAGTGCGGCAAGTGCCGTGAGGGCGCTGGTGGTGGTGGCCTCGAACCGGGCGGCGGCGGGGGTGTACGCCGACCGCGGCGGCCCGGTGCTCGTGGCGGGACTGCGCGAGCTCGGCTTCGACGTCGACGGTCCGCAGGTCGTGCCGGACGGCGAGCCGGTGGCCGAGGCGCTCGCGGCCGCGGTGGCAGCGGCGTACGACGTGGTGCTGACCACCGGCGGCACCGGGCTGACCCCCGGCGACCTGACCCCCGAGATGACCCGCCGGGTGGTCGACCGCGAGGTGCCCGGTCTGGCCGAGGCGATCCGCGCGCACGGGGTCGCGAACGGCGTCCCGACCGCAGCCCTGTCGCGGGGCCTCGCCGGCCTCGCGGGGCGCACCCTGGTCGTCAACCTGCCCGGCTCGACCGGCGGCTGCCGCGACGGGCTCGCCGTCCTCGCGCCGGTGCTGGTGCACGCCGTCGAGCAGGTCGGCGGCGGCGACCACCCGGCGTCGGAGTAGCCCCCGTGGCCATCGCCTGGCCGGTCGAGCTGCGCGACGGGGAGGTGGGGCTGCGCCCGCTGCGCTACCGCGACGGGCGTGCATGGCGGCGGCTGCGCGAGCAGAACGCCCCGTGGCTCGCACCGTGGGAGGCGACCTCGCCCGACGCGCAGTCCCCGCCCCTGACCTTCCGCCAGCTGGTGCGCACGATGAACGCCGAGGCGCGCGCCGGTCGGGCCCTGCCGTTCGCCATCACCCTGGGTGCGGAGATGGTCGGTCAGCTCTCGGTCGCCGGCATCGGCTGGGGGTCGCTGCGCTCGGCGCACATCGGGTACTGGGTCAGCCAGCACGTCGCAGGCCGCGGGATCACCCCGGCTGCCGTCGCCCTGGTCACCGACCACTGCCTGTTCACCCTCGGGCTGCACCGTGTCGAGGTCAACATCCGCCCCGAGAACGAGGCCAGCCTGCGCGTGGTCGCCAAGCTCGGCTTTCGCGACGAGGGCCTGCGCCAGCGCTACCTGCACATCGACGGCGCCTGGCGCGACCACCGCACGTTCGCCCTGACCCGCGAGGACGTCCCCACGGGTCTGCTCGCCCGCCACCACCGCGCCCGCCGTCCGACGTGACCACGTCAGCCACGCCACCGTGGTGAGTGGCGACACACCCGCTCACCTGCGGCGACGGACCGTCCCACCCGATTACGCTCAGTGCCCGTGGACCCCAGCAGCCTGATCTTCGTCGCGATCATCGCCGTCTGGGCCGCGTACCTGCTCGGCCACTGGGTCCGCCGACGCGACCAGCTGGCGACCGCCCGCTCCATCGACCGTTTCTCGCACGCGATGCGCGTGCTCGAGCGCCGCGCCCCCGCGCCGGTCGCCCGCCCGCCCGCCCGCTCGTACGTCGTCAGCCAGGCCCGGGTGGCCCCCTCAGCGACGCCTTCCCGCTCCGCCGCTGTGCCCGCCCGCCCC
>JACMOY010000343.1 GCA_014377795.1 Actinomycetota bacterium
CAGGTCGAGGTGACCCGGCACCCACTGCAGCGTGGCGTTCGTGACCAGGACGTCGACCGGCGCGCCCGGCCGCCACCGCGAGACGTCCGCCAGCTCGAACCGCAGCCTCGCCGACGCGAGCGGGGCCGCCTGCTCGAGCATGGCCGGCAAGGAGTCGACGCCCACCACCTCGGCGTCGGGCCAGCGCTCGGCCAGCGACGCCGTCAGCGTGCCGCCGCCGCAGCCGAGGTCGACCACCAGACGCGGGGCCAGGACGTCGACCCGCGCCAGCAGGTCGGCGAACGGGCGGGCCCGCTCACCGGCGTACCGCCCGTACTGCAGGGGATCCCAGCTAGGCACGGTGCCTCCTCTGCCAAGTATCTTGATATCAAGATACTCGACCTGAGGTCAAGAGCTGGGATGCGACCTACGATGAGCGCGTGAACGCCGAGAGCACGGTCGACCACAGCGTCGACGAGGTAGACCGCATCGTGGCGGCCTGGCGCCGCGAGCGCGCCGACCTCGACGTCGCCCCACTCGAGGTGCTCTCGCGCGTCACCCGGCTCGCCCGTCACCTCGACCGAGCCCGCGCCGCCGCCTTCACCGAGCACGGGCTCGAGGTGTGGGAGTTCGACGTGCTGGCGGCCCTGCGTCGCGCCGGCGCGCCGTACGAGCTGTCGCCGGGCCAGCTGGTGACGCAGACGCTGGTGACCAGCGGCACGATGACCAACCGGGTCGACCGGCTGGCCACCCGCGGCCTGGTCGAGCGGCTGCCCGACCCGCGCGACCGGCGGGGCGTCATCGTGCGGCTCACCGCAGCTGGTCGCAGCGCGGTGGACGACGCCTTCGCCGGGCTGCTCGCCCGCGAGCACGTCCTGCTCGCGGGGCTGGACGACACGCAGCGGGCTGCCCTCTCGGACCTGCTGCAGCGCCTGGTCGCCCCCTTCGACGCCCAGGCCTGAGCGCGCGTCAGGGCCTCAGGCGTCCAGGGCGTCGGCAAGGACCAGCCAGGCAGACTCCACCTGCCGCTGCTCGGCGTGCAAGGCGCGCAGCTGAGCGTCCAGTGCGGCGACCGCCGCGTGGTCGGTGGACTGGGCGGCCATGTCGGCGTGCAGCTTCTTCACGCCCGCGTCGAGCTTGGCCAGGGACCGCTCGAGCCGGCTCATCTCCTTGCGCTGGGCGCGCGCCTCGTTCGGGTCGGACGCCGGGCGCGCGGCCACCGCGGGCCCCTCGCCCGCCGCCGCGATGTCCGCCTCGCGCAGCATCAGGTACTGGTCGACGCCGCCGGGCAGGTCGCGCAGCTTCCCGTCGCCGAGCATGCCGAGGTAGCGGTCGCACATCCGCTCGAGGGCGTACCGGTCGTGCGAGACGACCACGAGCGTGCCCGCCCACCCGTCGAGCAGGTCCTCGAGCGCGGTCAGCGTGTCGCCGTCCAGGTCGTTGGTCGGCTCGTCCATCAGCAGCACGTTGGGCTCGTCCATCAGCAGCCGCAGCAGCTGAAGCCGCCGCCGCTCACCGCCGGACAGGTCCCTCACCAGGGTCTGCTGGCGCGGGCCGGTGAACCCGAGCCGCTCGGCCAGCTGGCTGGCCGTGACGTCCTTGTTGCCCAGCCGGGTGGTCGTCTTGACGTCCGAGACGGCCTGGATCACCCGGCGGTCGCCGATCGCCTCGAGCTCGCGCACCTCCTGGGTCAGGAACGCCAGCTTGACGGTCGACCCGGTGCGCACCGAGCCGGTTGTCGGTGCCAGGGCCCCGGTGAGCACCCGCAGCAGCGTGGTCTTGCCCGAGCCGTTGGCCCCGACCAGCCCGATCCGGTCGCCGGGCCCGAGCAGCCAGGTGACGTCGTCCAGCAGGGTGCGCTCGCCGAGCCCGACCGTGACGCCCTCGACGTCGATCACGTCCTTGCCGAGGCGCGTGGTGGCGAACCGCACCAGCTCGACCTCGTCGCGGGCCGGCGGCTCGTCCGCGATCAGCGCGTTGGCGGCGTCGATGCGGAACTGCGGCTTGGTGGTGCGCGCCGGCGGGCCGCGCCGCAGCCAGGCCAGCTCCTTGCGCATCAGGTTCTGCCGGCGATCCTCGGTGAAGGCGGCCACCCGCATCCGCTCGGTGCGAGCCAGCACGTAGGCCGCGTACCCGCCCTCGTAGGCGTCCACCGACGCGTCGTGCACCTCCCACGTCGTGGTGCCCATCGCGTCCAGGAACCACCGGTCGTGGGTCACCGCGACCAGCCCGGACGTCGGACGCCGGGCGCTGAGGTGGCGCGCCAGCCAGGCCACGCCCTCGACGTCCAGGTGGTTGGTGGGCTCGTCGAGCAGCAGCAGGTCGGGGTCGTCGACGAGCAGCCGGGCCAGACCCACCCGTCGGCGCTCGCCACCGGACAGCGGGCCGACGAGGGCGTCCAGTCCGCCGACGTCGCGCGCGTCCAGCCCCCCGAGCAGCCCCACCACGACGTCGCGCACCCGCGCGTCGCCGGCCCACTCGTGGTCGGCGAGCTCACCCACGACGCAGTGCCGCACGGTGTCGGCCGGGTCGAGCGTGTCGTCCTGGGCGAGCATGCCGACGGTCAGGCCACCGACGTGCGTGACCCGCCCGTCGTCGACCGGCTGCAGCTGGGCGAGCACCCGCAGCAGCGTCGACTTGCCGCCGCCGTTGCGCCCGACGACGCCGATCCGCTCGCCTGCGGACACCCCGAGGGACACCGAGTCCAGCAGGGTGCGGGTGCCCAGCGAGAGGTGGGCCCGCTCGAGGTTGACCAGGTTCTGTGCCATCAGCCCAACCGGCTCAGGTCGGCGACGCGCGCGCCGTGGACGGGGCCGTGGGCCCGTTTGACGACCTCGCACGCACCCGACGCGGTGAGCGCGACGGCCAGGTCGAGACCGTGCTCGTGGTCACGCACCAGGAACGCGATGGTCGGGCCCGAGCCGCTGACGACCGCGCCGAGCGCGCCGTCCTCGATGCCGACGTCCGCCAGGTCGGAGAGCTCGGGGCGCAGCGAGAACGCCGCCGCTTGCAGGTCGTTGCTCAGAGCCGCGCCGAGCGCGGTGGCGTCGCCGCGACGCAGCGCCTGCATCAGCTCGTCGCTGACCCGGGGCTCGGCGCCGACCCGGCCGGCGGTGAGCCGGTCGAACTCGGCGTAGACCTCGGGTGTCGACAGGCCCGTCTCGGCCAGCGCGAGCACCCAGTGGTACTCGCCGCGGGCCAGCGCGGGCGTGAGCCGCTCGCCGCGGCCGGACCCCACGGCGGTACCGCCGACGAGGCCGAACGACACGTCCGACCCGAGCTCGGCGGCGAGGGCCGTGAGCTCGGTGCGGGGCAGCGCAGTACGCCACGCGGCGTCGCACGCGACCAGGGCCGCTGCGGCGTCCGCCGACCCGCCGGCCATGCCGCCCGCCACGGGGATCCCCTTGTGCAGCCTCAGGTCCGCGC
>JACMOY010000344.1 GCA_014377795.1 Actinomycetota bacterium
ACGGTCGCACGACCCATGTCGTCGTGGCCGAGTCGGCTGCGGGCGGGGACGACGGCGCTGCGGCGTTCGCGGCCGTGCACGGCTACGCGGCCGCCAGGGTGAACGTGCGCAGCGACCTCGAGGTCGACGCTGTCCTCCCGGGCAGGTTGGCCGAGCAGCGGGCGGCCGCCGAGCGGACCTCTGCCGACTACGAGCTGCTGACCTGGTGGGACGCCGTCCCCGAGCCGTGGTTGGCGCAGCGCGCCGCGCTCAGCGCCCGGATGGCCACCGACGCGCCGACGGACGACGTGGACTCGGGTGAGGAGCACTGGGACGCCGACCGGGTGCGCGCGGAGGTCGCGGCGGTGCGGGCCATGGGACGTCGGCTGGTCGAGACGGTGGCCGTGCACACGGCCACCGGGCAGGCGGTGGCGTTCACGACGATGGTCATCGCCGACCACGAGCCAGACTGCGCCTACCAGTGGGACACCCTGGTGCGCGCCGACCACCGTGGGCGTGCGCTCGGCACGCGCGTGAAGGCGGCCAACCTGCTCGCTCTGCTCGCGCAGCTGCCCACGATGCGGCGGGTGACGACCTGGAACGCGCGGACGAATGAGCCGATGCTGCGCGTCAACCGGGAGCTGGGGTTCCACCCGGTCGGCGCTTCGACGGAGTGGCAGAAGATCGGCTAGACGTCTACTTGCGCAGACGGATCCGCGTCACGGCGTGGTCAGGCCCCTTGGTGAGCACCAGGTTCGCCCGTCCGCGGGTGGGACGCACGTTCTCGAGCAGGTTCGTCTCGTTGATGTCCTGCCAGATGCGCGTGGCGGTCGCCGCCGCTTGCTCGTCCGACAGTGCGGCGTACCGGTGGAAGTACGACGTCGGATCGGCGAAGGCCGTCTGCCGCAGGCGGAGGAACCGGTCGACGTACCAGCCGCGGACGTCCTCGAGCCGGGCGTCGACGTAGACCGAGAAGTCGAAGAAGTCGCTGACCGCCAGACCGGAGCGCCCGCCGGCGTCGACGCGCGGCGGCTGCAGCACGTTCAGGCCCTCGACGATCAGCACGTCGGGACGTCGTACCACGATGCGTTCGTCCGGCACCACGTCGTACGTCAGGTGGGAGTAGACCGGTGCGCTCACCTCATCGCACCCGGCCTTCACCTCGGCGACGAAGCGCAGCAGCGCCCGCCGGTCGTAGCTCTCCGGAAAACCTTTGCGCTGCAGCAGGTCACGTCGCTCGAGCTCGGCGTTGGGCAGCAGGAAGCCGTCCGTCGTGACCAGCTGGACGTCGGGCGTGCCCGGCCAGCTGGCCAGCAGCTCGCGCAGGATGCGTGAGGTGGTCGACTTGCCGACCGCTACCGAGCCGGCCACGCCGATGACGAACGTCGAGCGCGCCGGCTGCTCGCCGAGGAAGTCGCTCGTCACGCGGTGCAGCTGGCCCGCGCCGCGGACGTACAGGGTGATCAACCGCGACAGGGGCAGGTAGACGTCCTCGACCTCGGCCAGGTCGATCCGGTCGCCGAGGCCGCGCAGCCGCTCGAGGTCGGTCTGGAGCAGGGTGAGGGGGGTCTGGGCGCGCAGCCGGGCCCACGCCGCCCGGTCGAGCTCGACGTACGGGGAAGGCAGGCTCGCGCCGTTGCCGTGGGACACGGACCGCAAGGTTACCCTGGCGGCATGTGCGGAATCGTCGGGTTCACGGGGCCAGCTGGGGGAGTCGCCGCGCTCGACGTGGTGTTGGAGGGCCTGCGGCGCATGGAGTACCGCGGCTACGACTCCGCCGGCATCGTCGTCCAGGCGGACGGGGTGCTGCACAGCCGCAAGAAGGCCGGCAAGCTGGCCAATCTCGAAGAGG
>JACMOY010000345.1 GCA_014377795.1 Actinomycetota bacterium
AGCTTGGCCAGCGCCCGGGTGACGGCGTCGCGGTCACCGAGCCCGGGGACGTCGGCCAGCGCCCGCAGGCCCACGATCAAGGCCAGGGCCTCGTCGACGCCAAGGCGCAGCGGACGCGAGATGACGTCGGCGTTCGCGAGGTAGACGACCCCGTCCTCCCAGTCGGCCTCGATCAGGTCGTCTGGCATGTGACCGGGCAACCCGCAGACGAAGAGCAGCTCGAGGTCCTTGACCAGCTGCACCTCGTCGATGCCGAACTCGTCGGCGGCGGCGTGCAGCGCCACCCCCTGGTGGGCGAGCAGCCACGGCACCATGGCCAGCAGCCGCGAGAGACGGTCGGTGGCCGACTCGCTCACGCCACCGCCGCCTCGAGGACGCCCTGCAGGCGGCGGACGACGGCGTCGCGCAGAGCGGGCGGGTCGAGCACGACCACCCGCGGCCCGTGCGTCACGAGCTCTTCGGCCAGCACCTCGACGTCGTCGTACTCGACGACCAGCTCGTGCCACCCGTCGCCGCCGCCCGACGGGTCGACCCCAGCGGCGCCGGCGCGACGGCGCAGCACCTGGCCGGCCCCCTCGCGCACCCGCACCCGCGCCTCGCCCCCGCTGGACTCGGCGTCGCGTCCGGCGAGCACCTCGGCCGCAGCGCCCTCGGGCACCTGGTACTCCCCCGGCCGCCCCGCTGCCCGCACCTCGCCCTCGACCCGCGAGAGCCGGAACATCCGCGGCGCGTCCCGGTCGCGGTCGTGCGCGGCGAGGTACCAGCGGCCGTGCCAGCTGGTGACCGCCCACGGCTCGACCGTGCGCACGGCGACCGCGCCGGTGCTCGCGGTGCGGTAGGTGAACCGCACCGGCACGCGGTCGCGCACCGCCGCCCACAGGGCCTCGAACGCGGGCTCGCTGGTGAGCACCCGCGGTTCGAGGCCGATCAGCGACCCGTCGTCCTGGGGGGCGCCGAGCGCCTTGAGCTTGGTGAGGGCCAGCGCGGCCGGGCCGGCCAGGCTGGCCTGCTGCCACACCCTCGAGGCCAGGCCGACGACGGCCAGCTCGTCCGGCTCCAGGTGCACCTCGGGCAGCGCATAGGCCTCGCGGTCGACCCGGTACCCGTGCTCGTCGCCGAACAGCGGGTCCTGGGTGCTCGTGACGATCGGGATGCCGAGCTCGCGCAGCTCGTCCTTGTCGCGCTCGAACATCCGCTCGAACGCCTCGGTGGCTGAGGCGGACTCCCCCGTGGACGCATACTGCGGCACCGCCTGGCGGATCTGGCTCTTGCTCAGCGGCCGGCGGGTGCTGAGCAGGCAGATCACCAGGTTCAGCAACCGTTCGGTCTTTGCTGTCGACATCGCGCCCTCCCTTGCGCGCGACGCTACCGGACCCGCCCGGGCCAACCCGTGCGTAGGCTCGCGGGGTGCCCGAGCCCCTCTCGTCCCCGCTGGTGCGCTGGCGCGACGGGCGGGTCCTGAGCGTGGACCGCCGCTGGGCCGGCGCCGTCGAGCTGACGGTCGAGGTCGTTGATGACGACGGTGCCCACCGGGTGCGCGCGCTCGCCCACCCCCCTCTGGTCGGGGACCCGGTCGTCGGTGACCGGGTGCTGCTCACGGTCGGCGCCCTCGCCCGGGGCCTCGGCACGGGCGGCTACGCCCTCGCCGCCGCGCTGCCCGACCGGCTGCCGGCTGACGTCCCGCCGGCGCCCGGCCACCTGGTCAAGGCCCGCTACACCCCGCTGCAGCCGATCGTCCTGGGGGTGGATGAGCAGGAGTCGCCGAACCACGACGTCCTGCGCGACGCCGACGACCTGGCGGGGATGCCGGTGGTGACCGCCGACCTGCACTCCTCGCTGCCCGCGGTGCTGGCCGGCGTCCGGACGACGGCGCCGGCCGCGCGGGTGGCCTACGTCATGACGGACGGCGGCGCGTTGCCCGCGTGGTTCTCGCGCACCCTCGCCGGGCTGCGCGAGGCGCAGTGGCTGGTGGGGTCGGTCACCGTCGGGCAGGCGTTCGGGGGCGACCTCGAGGCCGTCACGGTGCACACCGGGCTGCTCGGCGCCCGTCTGGTGCTCCACGCGGACGTCGCGGTCGTCGTCCAGGGGCCGGGCAACCTCGGCACCGGCACCCGCTGGGGTTTCTCGGGCGTGGCCTGCGGCGAGGTCGTCAACGCCGCGGCCACCCTGGGCGGTCGCCCGGTCGCCGCGCTGCGCATCTCGCAGGCCGACCCGCGCGAGCGGCACCGCGGCGTCTCGCACCACAGCCTCACGGCGTACGGGCGCGTGGCGCTCGCGGCGGCGGACGTCGTCGTCCCGGCCCTGGTCGGCGAGCTCGGTGACCTCGTGCGCCGTCAGGTGGCGGTGCTGGGCGAGCGCCACCGGCTGGTGACGGTGCCGGTCGACGGCCTGCTCGAGGCGCTGCGCCACAGCCCGGTGCCGTTGTCGACGATGGGCCGCGGTCTGGACCAGGACGCGGCTGCGTTCGTCGCCGCCGCCGCAGCCGGCCGGCACGCCGCCGAGCTGCTGACGGACGCGATCAGGGCGACCGCGCGTCGGATGTGACGTGTCGTTGCCCCGTTACGGCAGTGCTGCAGTCAGCTGACCTCGACCAGGTCGACGACGAAGATCAGCGTCTCGCCGCCCTTGATGGCGCCGCCCGCGCCGCGGTCGCCGTACCCCAGGTGCGGCGGGATGGTGAGGGTGCGGCGGCCACCCACCCGCATGCCCTGCAGCCCCTGGTCCCACCCGGCGATGACCTGGCCGGCGCCGAGGTTGAACCGCAGCGGCTCGCCCCGGTTCCAGGACGCGTCGAACTCCGCACCGGTCGAGTGAGCGACACCCACGTAGTGGGCGAGCACCGTGCTGCCGGCCGTGGCCTCGGC
>JACMOY010000346.1 GCA_014377795.1 Actinomycetota bacterium
CTCGCGGGGCGGCTGCGGCTCGCGGCCGCCTTGGGCATCAACGGCGGCGTGTCGGCCAAGGCGCGCTCGCTGCTGGACGCTGGCGTGGACTGCCTCGTCGTCGACACGGCCCACGGGCACCAGGACAAGATGCTCGAGGCGCTGCGTGCGGTGCGGGCGCTGGACCCTCGGGTTCCGGTCGTCGGCGGCAACGTCGTGACGGCCGAGGGGGTGCGCGACCTGGTCGGGGCCGGGGCCGACGTCGTCAAGGTCGGCGTGGGGCCCGGCGCGATGTGCACCACCCGGATGATGACCGCGGTGGGGCGTCCGCAGTTCTCCGCCGTCCTGGAGTGCGCCGCCGCCGCCCGCGAGCTCGGGGCCCACGTCTGGGCGGACGGCGGGGTGCGCCACCCGCGCGACGTCGCGCTCGCGCTGGCCGCCGGCGCCAGCCAGGTGATGGTCGGGTCGTGGTTCGCCGGCACCTGTGAGAGCCCGGGCGACCTGATGACCGACAGCCGCGGGCGGCTGTACAAGGAGAGCTTCGGGATGGCCTCGGCTCGCGCGGTGGCCGCCCGCACCCGCGACGACTCGGCGTTCGACCGGGCGCGCAAGGGGCTGTTCGAGGAGGGCATCTCGAGCTCGCGGATGCTGCTGGACCCGCAGCGGCCCGGCGTCGAGGACCTGCTCGACCACATCACCTCGGGGGTGCGCAGCGCGTGCGCCTACGTGGGGGCCCGGTCGCTGGCGGCGCTGCACGAGCGCGCCGTCGTGGGGCTGCAGTCCAGCGCCGGCTACGACGAGGGCCGCCCGCTGCCGGCCGGGTGGTGAGCGCTCGCACGACCGGCCGACGACGGCGCCGGCCCGTAGGATCGCGGGTGTGAGACCAGCGGCACCATCTCGGCCAGACCGTCCCCACCATCAGCGGAGCAGCCAGTCGTGACCGAGTGGCTGCTCGTCCTCGCCGGCGTCGTCCTGACGCTGGGTACCGCGCTGTTCGTGGCGGCTGAGTTCGCGTTCGTGGCGCTGGACCGCGCCGCGGTCGAACGCTCGGTCGAGTCCGGCGACGTCCGATCGGTCGGGGTGCTCGAGGCGCTGCGCCGGCTGTCGACCCAGCTGTCGGCGTCCCAGGTGGGCATCACCCTGACCACGCTGCTGGTCGGCTACCTGGTCGAGCCGAGCGTGGCCGCGCTGCTGGTCGGCCCGCTGGGCGCGGTCGGGCTGCCCGACCGCTCGGTCGCGCCGGTGTCGGTGGCCCTCGCCCTGCTGCTGGCCACCGCGTTCTCCATGGTGGTCGGCGAGCTGGTGCCCAAGAACCTCGCGATCGCAGCGCCGTTGCGCACGGCCCAGCTGGTCGCGGCGCCGATGCGCGTGATCGTCATGGTGGCTCGCCCGCTGCTCACCATGCTCAACGGCAGCGCCAACGCCCTCCTGCGCCGGGTGGGGGTCGAGCCGCGCGAGGAGCTGTCCAGCGCCCGCACGCCGCAGGAGCTCGCGTCGCTGGTGCGCCGATCCGCCGACGCCGGCACGCTTGACGAGACCACCGCGCGGCTGGTGACCCGCTCGCTGCGCTTCGGTGGGCGCACGGCCGCCGACGTCATGACGCCCCGGCTGCGCTGCGTGGTGGTCCACCGCGACGACACCGCGGCCGACGTCGTACGCCTGGCACGCACCAGCGGTCACTCCCGGTTCCCGGTCGTCGACGAGGGCCTGGACGACGTGGTCGGGGTGGTGCACGTCAAGCGCGCCGTCGCGGTGCCGCACGGGCGGCGCGGTGAGGTACCTGCGGCGGCGCTGGCGTCGCAGGCGCTGATGGTGCCCGAGACCGTGCGGCTGGACCCGCTGCTCGTGCAGCTGCGGGCCCAGGGGCTGCAGCTGGCCGTCGTCGTCGACGAGTACGGCGGCACCCCGGGTGTCGTGACCCTCGAGGACGTCGTCGAGGAGATCGTCGGCGAGGTGGCCGACGAGCACGACCGCGACCGCTCGGTCGGACGCCGGCTGGGTGACGGCAGCTGGCTGCTGCCGGGCCTGTGGCGCCCCGACGAGCTGCGCGACCGGGTCGGGGCCGACGTCCCCGACGACGGGGCGTACGAGACCGTCGGGGGGTTCGTGATGGCCCGCCTCGGCCGGGTGCCGCTGGTCGACGACTCGGTCGAGGTCGTCGGCGGGTCGCTGCGGGTGGTGCGGATGGAGGGTCGCCGCGTCGACCGGGTGCGCTGGGTGCCTTCGCCCGAGCAGGGTCAGGTCTCGTGAGCACGGGGACCGCGCTGGTCGTCGCGCTGCTGCTGCTGCTGGCGAACGCGGTGTTCGTCGGCGCCGAGTTCGCCGTGATGGCCGCTCGGCGCAGCCAGATCGAGCTGCTGGCCGCAGCCGGCTCGCGCCGGGCCACCTCGACCCTGTGGGCCATGGAGCACGTCTCGGCGATGCTCGCGACCGCCCAGCTGGGCGTCACGGTCTGCTCGCTCGGGCTCGGCGCGGTCGCCGAGCCGGCACTGGCACACCTGCTCGAGAGCGGGTTCGACGCCGTCTCGCTGCCCGACGGGCTCGTGCACCCGGTGGCCTTCGCCCTGGCGCTCGCCCTGGTGGTCTACCTGCACGTCGTGGTCGGTGAGATGGTGCCCAAGAACCTGGCGATCGCCGGCCCCGACCGCGCCGCCCTGCTGTTGGCGCCGGTGCTGGTCGGGCTCTCGCGGGCCCTGTCGCCGCTGGTGCGGGCGCTGAACGGTGTCGCGAACGGCCTGCTGCACCTGGTCGGCGTCGAGACGACCGACGAGGTGACGTCGGCGTTCACCGCGGACGAGGTGGCCTCGATCGTCAGCCAGTCCCGTCGCGAGGGGCTGCTCGGCGAGGGGCACGACCTGCTCGTCGGCGCCCTGGAGTTCAGCGAGCGCGACGCGGGGGACGTCGCCGTGCCGCTGGCGTCGCTGATCTGCGTCGACGCGGGCGCCACGCCGGCCGACGTCGAGCGCCTCGTGGCGCGCACCGGCTTCTCTCGCTTCGCCGTCACCGACGGCAACGGCGACCTCTCGGGCTACCTGCACCTGAAGGACGTCCTGTATGCCGACGACGAGCGCCACGACCAGCCGGTGCCCACCAAGCGGATCCGGTCGCTGGTGACGGTGTCGGCCGGCGACGACGTCGAGGTCGTCCTGTCGGCGATGCAGCGCTCGGGTGCCCACCTCGCGCGGGTGGTCGGCGCCGCCGGCGCGGTCAGCGGGGTCGTCTTCCTCGAGGACGTGCTCGAGGAGCTGGTCGGCGAGGTGCGCGACGAGACCCGACGCCAGGTCGGCCGGCGGGGCTGAAGGGCCCCCGGCGGGCTGATAACCTCGGCGCTCCCGAGCCCCCGTAGCTCAGGGGATAGAGCGTCGCCCTCCGGAGGCGAAGGCGCAGGTTCGAATCCTGCCGGGGGCACCCTCA
>JACMOY010000043.1 GCA_014377795.1 Actinomycetota bacterium
AAGAAAAGACACCGCACCCCTCCAACAAGCTCAGGACGAACGGGGGTTGGGGTGGCTGAATTCTCTAATTTCCTGAACGCCCGACCGCCGCTCACGCTGGCCAGCGACGGCCCACCACCGCCGCGGGCGTGGGCCGAGCGCGACCCGGACGCGGCGGCGCGCCTGGCCACCGCCCGCGAGTCGATCACCGCCCTGTCGTCGTCGCTCGAGGTGCCCCCCGAGAACTTGATGACCCCCGACGTCGTGCGCCGGGTGCTGTGGACCCCACCGGACCCCGCCGACCTGGGCGCGGTGCTGGCCGCGTACGGCGCCCGGCCCTGGCAGGTCGAGCTGGTCGGGCCGCTGCTGCGCCAGGCGTTGAGCGAGACCGCCGCGACCCGCGCCGCCCGGGTGAGTGCCGCGCGAGCGGCGGCGGCCCCGACCGAGGTGACGGTCGACGTCGCCCCGCAGGTTACTGACCAGTAGCATCGGCCCGTCAGCAGGTCCGCGCACCCGCAGGAGGCACCGTGCCCCGCCCGCTTCGCGACGTCGTGTTCGTCGACGGCGTCCGCACCCCGTTCGGCAAGGCCGGCAGCAAGGGCGTGTACGCGCAGACCCGTGCCGACGACCTGGTGATCGCGTGCATCCGCGAGCTGGTGCGGCGCAACCCCTCGCTGCCGCCCGAGCGGGTCGACGACGTGGCCATCGCCGCGACGACCCAGATCGGTGACCAGGGCCTGACCCTGGGTCGGATGGCCGCCCTGCTGTCGGGCCTGCCGCGCTCGGTGCCCGGCTTCTCGATCGACCGCATGTGCGCGGGAGCGATGACGGCGGTGACCACGACGGCGTCCGGGATCGCCTTCGGCGCCTACGACGTCGTCATCGCCGGCGGCGTCGAGCACATGGGCCACCACCCGATGGGCGAAGGTGTCGACCCCAATCCGAGGATCGTGGCCGAGCGCCTCGTCGACCCCTCGGCGCTGGTGATGGGCTCGACCGCCGAGAACCTGCACGACCGCTACCCCGGCATCACCAGGGACCGCTGCGACGCGTTCGCCGTCGCCAGCCAGCGCAAGCTGGCCCAGGCCTACGACGACGGCCGGATCCAGCCCGACCTGGTGCCGGTCGCCACCCGCGACGTCGACCAGGGCTGGGGTCTGGCCACCATCGACGAGCCGCCGCGTCCGGGCACTACTGCCAGCGATCTCGCGGCGCTGAAGACCCCGTTCCGCGCCCACGGGCGGGTGACCGCGGGCAACGCGGCCGGCCTCAACGACGGCGCGACCGCCTGCCTGCTCGCGTCGGCGGACGCTGCCGCCGAGCTGGGTCTGGCGACCCGCATGCGGCTGGTGTCGTACGCGTTCGTCGGCGTCGAGCCCGAGGTGATGGGGATCGGCCCGGTGCCGGCCACCGAGAAGGCGCTGCGCCAGGCGGGTCTGTCGATCGACGACATCGGCCTGTTCGAGCTCAACGAGGCGTTCGCCGTCCAGGTGCTGGCCTTCCTCGACCACTTCGCCATCGCGGACGACGACTCCCGGGTCAACGAGTACGGTGGCGCCATCGCGGTCGGCCACCCGCTCGCCTCCTCGGGCGTGCGGCTGATGACCCAGCTGGCCCGCCAGTTCGAGCAGCACCCCGACGTCCGGTACGGCCTGACCGCCATGTGCATCGGCATCGGCATGGGCGGCGCTGTCATCTGGGAGAACCCCCACCACGCCGACTACGGCCAGGAGGCAGCGGCCTGATGACCAGCACCGACACCGCCGCCGAGGACCTCGCCGCGGCCACCACCGACGAGCGGGTGACGCGCTTTCCCGTCCGCGACGTGCAGCTGCCCGGTGGCGGCACGCTCGCGCTGATCACCATGGACAACGGCTTCGACCACACCAAGCCGACGACGTTCGGCCCGCGCGGCCTGCTCGGCCTGCGCGCCACCCTCGACACCGTGACCGCCCGCGCCGAGGCCGGTGAGATCGTCGCTGTCGCCGTCACCGGCAAGCCGTTCGTGTTCGCCGTCGGGGCCGACCTGGGGGACGTCGGGCAGCTGGCCACCCGCGACCAGGCCCTGGCCGTCGCCCGGCTGGGCCACGACCAGTTCCGCCGGCTCGGTGAGCTGCCGGTGCCCAGCTTCGCGTTCGTGAACGGCGTCGCCCTCGGCGGCGGGGTCGAGATCGCGCTGCACTGCACCTACCGGACGATCTCGACCGGTGTGCCGGCGGTGGCCCTGCCCGAGGTGTTCCTCGGCCTGGTGCCCGGCTGGGGCGGTGCCCACCTGCTGCCGAACCTGGTCGGGGTGGCCGGCGCGCTGAAGGTGATCATCGAGAACCCACTGAGCCAGAACAAGATGATGACCGGGCTGCAGGCCCTGGCGCTGGGCATCGCCGACGCCGGCTTCGAGCCCGCCGACTTCCTCGCCCGGTCGCTGCGCTGGGCCGCCGACGTCCTGCGCGGTGCCATGGCGGTCGAACGGCCACAGGTCGACCGCGACGAGCGCACCTGGCAGGCGGCGCTGGACGCGGCCAAGGCGTCCGCCGACGCCAAGGTCGGTCGGGCTGCGCCGGCGCCCTACCGGGCCCTCGAGCTCGTGGCACTGGCCCGCACCGCGGACCGCGACGCCGGCTTCGCCGCCGAGGACCAGACGCTCGCCGACCTGATCATGAGCGAGGAGTTCCGCAGCGGCGTCTACGCCCTGGACCTGGTGCAGCGCCGCGCCAAGCGACCGGCCGGGGCGCCCGACCGCGCGCTGGCCCGCCCGGTCACCAAGGTCGGCGTCGTGGGCGCGGGGCTGATGGCCGCGCAGCTGGCGCTGCTGCTCGCCCAGCGGCTCGAGGTGCCGGTCGTCATGACCGACCTCGACCAGACCCGGGTCGACCGGGGCGTCGGCTGGGTCCACGCGCAGCTCGCCGACCAGCTGGCCAAGGGGCGCCTGACCCCCGACCGCGTGAGCCGGCTGCGCGCCCTGGTCACCGGCTCGACGTCCAAGACCGACTTCGCCGACGCCGACCTGGTGATCGAGGCCGTGTTCGAGCAGATGGACGTCAAGGCGCAGGTGCTCGCCGAGGTCGAGGCGGTCGTCTCACCCGAGGCGGTGCTGGCCACCAACACCTCGTCGCTGTCGATCACCGAGATGGCGTCCCGGCTGCAGCACCCGGGCCGGGTCGTAGGTCTGCACTTCTTCAACCCGGTCGCGGTCATGCCGCTGGTCGAAGTGGTTCGCGGTGCGGCGACCACCGACGTCGCGGTCGCGACGACCCTGGCCATGGCGGCGACGCTGCGCAAGACCGCGATCCTGGTCAAGGACTCTCCCTCGTTCGTCGTGAACCGGCTGCTCGGCCGGTTCATGGGCGAGGTCAGCCGCGTGGTCGACGAGGGCACCCCGCTCGAGGTGGCGGACCGCGCCTTCGCCGGGCTCGCGCCGATGCCGCCGTTCGTGCTGCTGTCACTGGTCGGCCCGGCCATCGCGCTGCACAACGCCGAGACGCTGCACGCCGCCTTCCCCGACCGGTTCCACGTCTCGCCGATGCTGCGCCGGCTGGTCGCCGCCGGCAAGCCCGGGCTGTACGGCCCCGATCCCGCGCGCCCCGCCCCGGACCCCGACGTCGCCGCGCTGATGGAGGTGCCGGCCGACCCGGTCGTGCTCACCCGCGATCAGGTCCGCGCGCAGGTGCTCGGCGCCCTGGCCGACGAGGCCCGCCTGATGCTGGACGAGGGGGTCGTCGCGGCGCCGCAGGACCTCGACCTCGCGATGATCACCGGCGCCGGGTTCTCGTTCTGGAACGGAGGCCTCACCCCCCTGCTCGACCGCACGGGCGTCGCCGAGCAGCGGGCCGGACGCCGCTTCCTCCCGCGCGGCGCGGCCAGCCTTCCCGGCTGACCCCCTCTAGCGTGGGCACCATGACGCCCACCCCGACATCTGTGACGAACCCGACCCCTGGCCTGCTCGACCTGCGCGGCCGCACCGCTCTGGTCACCGGGGCGGCCAGCGGCATCGGCGCCGCGTGTGCCCGTCGGCTCGGCGCCGCCGGGGCGCGCCTGGTCCTGGTCGGCATCGCCGCCGACCCGGTGGCGGGGCTCGCCGCCGGGCTCGGGGCGACCGCCACCGCGTGCGGCCTGTCCGACCTGGCCCCGGGGGGCCCGCTCGGCCTGGGCGGGGGCGGCGGCCTGGTCAACCAACGCGGCGGGCGGGACGTCGCCC
>JACMOY010000347.1 GCA_014377795.1 Actinomycetota bacterium
CGGGGCGATCGGCCTGGGCTGCATGGGGATGTCGTGGGCCTACACCCCCGCCGAGAGGGACGACGACCGCTCGGTCGCGCTGATCCACGCGGCGATCGACGCCGGCGTGACGCTGATCGACACCGCCGACGTGTACGGCCCCTTCCACAACGAGACCCTCGTAGGGCGGGCACTGGCCGGTCGCCGCGACGAGGTCACGCTGGCGACCAAGGTCGGCCTGGTCACCGAGGGCGCCGGTCACCCGGTCGAGCGCGACGGGCGTCCCGAGCACGTGCGGTCGCCCGTCGAGGCGTCGCTGCAGCGGCTGGGCACCGACGTCATCGACCTCTACCAGCTGCACCGGGTCGACGAGCTGGTGCCGGTGGCCGAGACGTGGGGCGCCATGGCCGAGCTGGTGAGCGCCGGCCTGGTGCGCGCCATCGGCATGAGCGAGGTCGACGTCGCCACGCTCGAGCAGGCGCAGGCGATCCACCCGGTGGCCACCGTGCAGTCCGAGCTGTCGCTGTGGACCCGTGACCCGCTCAGCGAGGTGCTGCCGTGGTGCGCGGCGCACGGCACGGGCTTCATCCCCTTCTCTCCCCTGGGTCGAGGGTTCCTCACCGGCACGATGCCGACGGTGGCCGCCGACGACTTCCGCAGCGGACTGCCGCGCTTCACCGAGCAGGCGCAGGCCGCCAACCAGGTGATCGTCGACGAGGTTCGCGCGGTGGCGCAGCGGCTGGGTGCCACCCCCGCGCAGGTCGCCCTCGCCTGGTGCCTCGCCCAGGGTGAGAACGTCGTGCCGATCCCCGGCACCCGGCGCCTCGAGCGGCTGGCCGAGAACGCCGCGGCCGCGGGTGTGGTCCTGGACGTCGAGACGCTCGCTGCGCTGGACGCCCTGCCCGCACCGGTGGGGGCGCGGTACTGATGGCCGGCATCCTGATCCTGCTGCGGCACGGGCAGACCGAGTGGGCCCGCGACGGCCGCCACACCGGCCTGACCGACCTGCCCCTGACCGACGTCGGCGTGCAGCAGGCCCGCGCCGCGGCCGGACTGCTCAGCGACGTGCTCGACGGCGCGGCCCCGGCGCTCGTGCTGACCTCGCCGCTGCAGCGTGCCGCCACCACCGCCGGGCTCGCCGGCCTGCACGCCGAGACCGAGCCGCGCCTGGTCGAGTGGGACTACGGCGGCTACGAGGGCCTGACCGGTGACCAGATCCGCGAGCGGGCCGGCGCGGACTGGACCGTGTTCGACGACGGTGTCGTACCGGGAGCGACACCCGGCGAGACGCTGCAGCAGGTCGCCGACCGCGGCCGCGCGGTGATCGCCCGGGTGACACCGGTCCTGGCCGACGGTGACGTCGTCCTGGTGGGTCACGGCCACGCCCTGCGGGTGCTGGCCACGTGCTGGCTGGGCGCCGACCCCCGGCTGGCCGAGCGGCTGTTGCTGGACCCCGCCGGCGTGTCCGTGCTGGCGCCGTACCGCGACGTCCCCAGCATCCGGCACTGGAACCTCCAGGCCCGCGGGTGAGCATCCTGGACCTGCTGGCCGAGGCCGGCGGCGTCTACTGGGGCCGGGGCACCGGCCCCGACGAGTTCGTCGCCCGGGTGTCGTTGACCGACGCCGGGGACGGGACGCTGGTCATGGAGTACGAGGCCTGGTCGCACGAGAACGGGCTGCAGCACGCCGAGGCGGCCCGGCTGGGCCGCGTCGACGACGGGGTCACGCTGGTCGCGACCTCGGACGGGGCCAGCGACACGATGGTCTTCCGTGAGGGCGAGCACGGCGTCTTCGGCAGCACCGGGCCCGAACGGGTCGGCCTGGTGATCACCGCGGACGACGACGACCTCACCTTCTCGTGGTGGTGGCCCGACGAGGGCGGTCACCTGCGCGAGCAGTCCCGCGCCGTCATGAGCCCGGTGCGCCCCACCGTGACCGCGCCGCCGCTGCCCGGCCAGGTGCCCGACGTCCGGGCGGACTCCCCCGCCGACCTGGCGGCCGCACCCGGCGCGTCGTCCGTGGCCGTGCCCTGGCCGGGCATCGTCGTCCTGGCCGGCCCCGGCACCGGGGTCGTCGCCCAGCGGCTGGCCGAGCGCCTGTCGCGCGCCGCCGTCGTCCGCACCGACCTGTTCGACAAGGCCGTGCGCGGCAACCAGGCCGGCGCCCCCGACCCGGTGCTGCGGCACGCGATCTCGGTCGCGGTGGTCCGCGGGTACGCCGTCGCCGGGCACCCGGTGATCGTGCACGGCGCCGCGGACCGCAGCGACCACGAGCGGCTGGTGGCTGAGCTCGAGGACGCCGGGCTCGCGCCGGTCCGGCTGGTCGACGTCGAGGACGGCGAGGACTACGGCGAGGTGGCCCGACGGCTGATCGAGCGCTGAAGCCCTGCGGGAGCGCCTGCTCAGGCCGGTACGTCCCAGGTGTGCACCGGTTCGTTGCTGTGCATGCCTTGCGCGTAGTGCCGCAGCATCTCCTTGACCGCGGTGAGCCGGTCGAGCCCGCGCCGCTCGAGCGCCTGCACCGTGGCAACCTGCCACACGGCCCCGTTGCGGCCGGTCTTGCACCGACCCTCGATCACCCCGAGGTAGCGCTCGCGCGCGGCGGCTGACATCCCCCACTGCTCCAGGCCCTCGTGGGCCAGCGGCAGCAGGTGGCGCAGGACGAGCTCCTCGGCGGGCAGCTCACCGAAACCCGGCCAGTAGACCGACGCCGCCATGCCCAGGGAGGCGCACTCGGTGAAGTTCGCCTCCGCGGTCGCGAAGCTCATCTTGGTCCAGACCGGGCGGTCCTCGTCGGTGAGCACCCGCATGGCGCCGTAGTAGAACGCCGCGTTGGCCAGCACGTCGACGGCGGTGGGTCCCGCCGGCAGCACGCGGTTCTCGATCCGCAGGTGCGGCCGACCGTCGACGATGTCGTAGATCGGCCGGTTCCAGCGGTAGACGGTGCCGTTGTGCAGCCGCAGCTCCTGCAGACGAGGTGCGCGGCCGGCGTCCAGAACGGCCACCGGATCTTCGTCCGACACCTCTGGCAACAGCGCGGGGAAGTAGCGCACGTTCTCCTCGAACAGGTCGAAGATCGAGGTGATCCACCGTTCGCCGAAGAACACCCGCGGTCGCACGCCCTGGTTGCGCAGCTCGACGGCACGGGTGTCGGTGGCCTGCAGGAACAGCTCGGTGCGCGTCTCGGCCCACAATTGACGCCCGAACAGGTACGGCGAGTTCGCGCCCATCGCCAGCTGCGGCCCGAGCAGGCTCTGCGCCGCGTTCCACGCCGGGGCGAACTCCTGCGGGCTGACCTGCAGGTGCAGCTGCACCGAGGTGCAGGCGCTCTCGGGGGCGATGGTGTCGGCGTACGCCGTGACCCGCTCGCCGCCGCCGGGCGCCTGGATGTCGATCAGCAGGTCCTCGCCACGGGCGGCGAACACCGACTCGTTCAGGGCGGCGTAGCGGGCGTTGGCGCTCATCCACTCGGTGTGGAAGTGCTGGGGCATCACGGTCGGCAGGATCCCGATCATGACGATGTGCCCGCCCGCGGCGTTGGCCTTGACCTCCGCGGCGTTCAGGCTGGCCCGCAGCTGGCGCTCGAGCTCGAGGACGGCGTTCCCGCGCAAGGGGCGCGGGTTGACGTTCAGCTCGATGTTGTACTGGCCGAGCTCGGTCTGGTAGTCGGGGTCGGCGATGCTCTCGAGCACCGCCGCGTTCACCATGGCCGGCGCGAAGTCGGCGTCCACCAGGTTCAGCTCGATCTCGAGCCCGGTCAGCTGCTCGTCGACGTCGAACCCCGACTCGGACAGCATCCGCTCGAAGACGTCCAGGCACTGGCGCACCTTCTCGCGGTAGCCCTGGCGCTGCTCGCGCGTGTACGCCGCGCCGACGACGTCGTCTCCCATGCAGCGAACCCAACCACGGCGCCGCCACCCGGGCCAACCCATCCCCGCGGGTCGCCCCGGCGCGGGTCCCGGGCGCTGTCGGTGCCGGCTCCTACAGTCGGGACATGCGCATCCTGCACACCTCCGACTGGCACCTGGGGCGCAGCTTCCACCGGGTCGGGATGCTCGCGCACCAGGCCGCTTTCGTCGACCACCTGGTCGACGTCGTGGTCGACGAGGGCGTCGACGTCGTGGTCGTGGCCGGGGACGTCTACGACCGCGCCTTACCTGCCGTCGACACCGTCGCCGTCCTCAGCGACGCGCTCGGCCGGTTGCGTGCGGCGGGCGCCCAGGTGGTGCTCACCAGCGGCAACCACGACTCAGCCGGGCGACTGGGGTTCGCGTCCAGCGTGCTCGAGCAGGGCGGGGTGCACGTGCGCAGCCGCACCGCCGACCTCGCCCGCCCGGTGCTGCTCGGCGACGAGCACGGCCCGGTCGCGATCTACGGTCTGCCCTACCTCGAGCCCTCGATGGTCGCGGACGAGCTCGGGGGCCAGCGCAGCCACCAGGGCGTCCTTCACGCGGCGATGGCACGGGTGCGCGCCGACCTGGCTGCCAGGCCCACACCGACCCGCTCGGTCGTGGCCGCGCACGCCTTCGTCGTCGGTGGCCAGATCAGCGACTCCGAGCGCGACATCAGCGTCGGCGGTGTCGGGGCGGTGCCGCTTGCGGTGTTCGACGGCGTCGACTACGTGGCGCTGGGTCACCTGCACGGGCGCCAGCGGCTGAGCGAGACGGTGCGCTACAGCGGCTCGCCGCTGGCCTACTCCTTCTCCGAGGCCGCCCACGTCAAGGGGTCGTGGCTGGTCGACCTCGGGCCCACCGGCGTCCGCGGGGTCCAGCCGGTCCTGGCGCCGGTGCCGCGACCGCTGGTCACGATGCGCGGCGCGATCGCGACGCTGCTGAGCGACCCGGCCCTGAAGCACGCCGAGCGGGCGTGGTGCCAGGTGGTGCTCACCGACGCCGCGCGCCCGCGCGCGGCCATGGCCCAGCTGCAGCAGCGGTTCCCGCACACCCTGAGCCTGTCGTTCGAGCCCGAGGCGGGGGGTGGTGCCGCCGATGACTACGCCGCCCGCGTCCGCGGACGCAGCGACCTCGACGTCTGCTGCGGCTTCGTCGAGCACGTGCGCGGGTCGGTGGCCGACGACGTCGAGCGAGGGCTGCTCGCGGACGCCCCCGAGCGCGCCCGCGAGCTCGAGCAGGGCGACGCCGCGTGAGCCGGCTCGCGTGGTGGCGCCGGTGAGGCTGCACCAGCTCGCGATGACCGCGTTCGGGCCGTTCGCCGGCACCGAGGTGGTGGATTTCGACGAGCTCGGGGCCGGTGGCCTGTTCCTGCTGCACGGTCCGACCGGTGCGGGCAAGACCAGCGTCCTGGACGCGGTCTGCTACGCCCTGTACGGCCAGCTGCCCGGAGCCCGGTCGGCGGGCCGTCCGCGGCTGCGCAGCGACCACGCGGGCTCGGACGTCGAGCCGCGCGTCCGGCTCGAGCTCACGGTGGGTGGCCGCCGCCTCGAGGTGACGCGGACGCCGGAGTGGTCGCGGCCCAAGAAGCGCGGCACGGGGACGACGACCGCGCCCGCCTCGACGCACGTCCGCGAGCTGGTGGGTGGTCAGTGGTTGCCGGTCACGACCCGCAACGACGAGGCGGCCCAGCTGCTGCTCGACCTGCTCGGGATGGGTCACGAGCAGTTCACCAAGGTCGTGCTGCTGCCCCAGGGCGACTTCGCCGCGTTCCTGCGAGCCGACGCCGAGGCGCGCCGCGCGCTGCTCGCCCGGCTGTTCGCCATCGACCGGTGGACCGGCGTCGAGACCGTGCTGGGCGACCAGCGCCGACGTCTCGCGGTCGACGTCGACACCGCCCGGCAGCACACCGGCACTCTGCTGGCCCGCGCCGGCGAGGCCTTCGCCGGGTTGCCCGACACCGACGAGATGACCGAGCCGGTCGAGGTCGACGCCAAGGCCTCGCGGCAGGTGAGCCTGCTGCTCGACCGGGCCCTCGCCCTGCAGCGAGCCGCCCAGGTCGAGCACGAGGTGCGCGCCGAGCAGGCCGGGTCGATGCACCTGCTGCTCGACCAGGCGCGGTCGCTCGCGGCACGCCAGGTGCGCTGTCACGACCTGACCGGGCAGCTGCGCGGCCTGGACGAGACGGCGGCAGACCACGCCGAGGCCGTGGGCCGGATCGCCGCGGCCCGCCGGGCCGCCCCCCTGGCCGGGCTGGTCGACGCCCTGGTGGTCGCGGCCCAGCGGGCCGACGCCGCCGAGCTGGCGGCCTGGTCCGCCCGCGCGGCGGCCGCTGCCGTGGCCGGGGACCTGGACGAGGCCGGGGTGCGCGCCCTGCTCGCAGACCACCGCACGGCTCTCGGCGCGCTGGCCGGCGCCGTCGCGCGAGAGGCCGACCTCACCACGACCCTCTCGCGGATCGACACCCTGCGCCGAGACGTCGCTGACGCGAGCCGGCGCGGCGCCGCAGCACTGACAGCCCGCGAGACCGCCGGCACCGACCTCACCCGGGCCAGGGCGGCCCAGCAGGCGGCGGCCGTCGCCGCCGCCGACCTGCTGCCCGCCACCGCTGCTCGGGACGCCGCCGTCCGCATCGCCCAGCACGTCGTCGACCTCCTGCACGTCGAGCAGGCCGCCGCCTCGTCGCGACGCGACTGCGAGGGCGCCGTCGACGCCGACCAGCGGGCCCGTGAGCACCAGCTGCTGCTGTGGGAGCGGCGCGTCGCCGACCTCGCGGCCGAGCTCGCCGCCGGGCTGGCGCCCGGGCAGCCGTGCAGCGTCTGCGGTTCGTGCACCCATCCCCACCCGGCCGCCGTCGGCGCCGAGCACGTGGGCCGCGGCGCAGTGGCCGCCGCAACCGCTGCCGCCGACGCCGCGAGGGGGCTGCCCGAGGCGGCCGGGGGCCACCTGGCCGGCC
>JACMOY010000348.1 GCA_014377795.1 Actinomycetota bacterium
GACCCGCCGGCCATGCCGCCCGCCACGGGAATCCCCTTGTGCAGCACCAGGTCCGCGCCACCGCGGACGCCGGCGCGCTGGGCGAGCAGGCGAGCGGCCTTGACCGCGAGGTTGGTCGCGTCGGTCGGCACACCGGCGCGGTGCTCGCCCTCGACCTGCAGGCGCACCTCGTCGGAGTCGTTGGGGGTGACGGTGAGCTCGTCGAACAGGCTGACGGCGTGGAAGACGGTTGCCACCTGGTGGTAGCCGTTGTCCTCGAGCCGCCCGACGCCCAGGGCCAGGTTGATCTTGGCGGGCACCCGGACGCTGACGGGCGTCGTCCGGGTGGCGGTCACGTGCTCCACCCTAGGTGAGCCCTGCGGCGGCCTGCGCGTCGGCGAGAGCGTCGGCCACCCGCGCGAAGTCGCCCACGTAGAGCATCTCGCCGCGGGCCGACGGGTCGACGCCCGCCGTGCGCAGCGCTGTCTCGGCGGCCTGTGCACCACCGGCCCAGCCCGCGAGCGCGGCGCGCAGGGTCTTGCGGCGCTGGGCGAACGCGGCGTCCACGCAGCGGAAGACGGCGACGCGGCCCGCCGTGCTGGCCGGGGGGTCGCGACGCTCCAGGTGCACCAGCCCGCTGTCGACGCCAGGCACCGGCCAGAACACCGACCGGGCCACGTTGCCGGCCTGACGCACGTCGGCGAACCAGGCCGCCTTGACGCTGGGGACGCCGTACGTCCGCGACCCAGGCGGCGCGGCCAACCGCTCGGCGACCTCGGCCTGCACCATCACCAGCGCCGTCCGCAGCGTCGGGACACGCTCGAGCAGGTGCAGCAGCACCGGCACCGAGACGTTGTACGGCAGGTTCGCGACCAGAGCTGTCGGGGCGGGCCCGGGCAGGGCGCCCACCTGCAGCGCGTCGGCCACCACGACCTCGAGCCGGCCCGCGAGGTCCGGACGACGGTCAGCCACGGTCGCGGCGAGCTGGCCGCCGAGCAGCGGGTCGATCTCGATCGCGACGACCCGGTGGACGGCGTCGAGCAGGGCCAGGGTCAGTGACCCCAGCCCCGGCCCGACCTCGATCACGACGTCGTCCGGGCGCAGCCCGGCCGCGCGCACGATGCGCCGGACGGTGTTGGCGTCGACGACGAAGTTCTGGCCTCGGGACTTGGTCGGCCGCAGGTTCAGCCGGTCGGCAAGGGCCCGGACGTCCTGCGCGCCGAGCAAGCCGTCAGTCGAAAAGGTGACCCCCGCACGACCACTGGCCGGCGCCCGAGCGGCTGTACAGCATCTGCGCCCGGCGGGTCTGCTCGGCGACCGAGGCGTCGATCGGGTTGCCCGAGCCACCGACCCCGGCCCAGGTCTGCAGGCTGAACTGGTACAGCCCGTAGTGCCCGTTGGGGTTCACGGCCCGGGGGTCGCCACCGGACTCACATCGCGCGAGGGCGGCCCAGTTGAGGCCGCCGCTGCTCGGGATCGAGGCGGACGACGAGGACGTCGACGCCACGGTGACCGTGCGGGTGCCCACCAGCTCGACCTGGGTGACGGGCTGCTCGGTCACGGCTCGCGAGGACACCGCACGGGCCGTGCGGCGCCGGTCGACCCAGGTCTCGACGTACGTGACCCGGGCGACGCCGGCGCGACCGCGGGTGCGGACCTTGGTGGTGCCCTTGTCCAGGTCGGACGTGCTGACCTTGCGGACGGCGAACGGGACGACGGCCTTGCCGGCCACCGCGGTGCGCTGGACGCGGGTGAGGCGGACCGTCGCCCCGTCGCGCAGCCGGGTGGCGGGCTTCGCCGACAGCCGGTCGAGCGGGTTCATCGTCACCTGGGTCTCGGCGAGCAGCTCGTCGACCGACGTCGTGAACGTGGTGCGCTGCAACGGCTTCCCGCCGACCACGAGGGTCACGTTCTTGCGGGTGCCGGCCTTCATCGCCAGGCCCTGCCGGCCCAGCGGCAGCGAGCGCGACACGGACAGCTTGGCGCTGTCGGCGCGCAGCCCCAGCTGGCTCAGGGCCTCGTCGACGGTCAGGGCCGTCGTCCAGTGGTCGCTCGCGACCCCGTCCGTGGTCACGGACAGCTTGCGGCCGTACCGCACCACGACCTGGGTGCCGTCATGGACTTTGCTGCTGAGCGCGGGCGAGACCAGGTCGTGTCGACCGACCCTCACCCCTTCGCTGCGCAGGACGTCGTCGACGGTCGAGCCGAAGGCGTGCACCTGGCTGGACCGGCCGTCGACCGACAGGGCCACCGCCTTGTCGAAGCTGGCGAAGGCCACGGTCCCGGCGACGACGCCGGTGAGGGCGACCCCCTGGGCGATCAGACGGGCAGAGCGTGAGAGCACGAAGATCCAGACGTCGACGCATCCGGGCACGGTGGCGGACGGCGCGCTGCCTCGGGCGGCGGGTGCCGTCCGACGCGGGTACTGGACAGGGGCACGCCCACGGCCTCGGGCCGGGTCGCACCCCCTGTGCGCGTCGCCCGGTGTCTTCCCCGACCCCGGCCAACAGCGCCCTACGGTAACGAATCGACCTCGGCGACGCCTACCGTGGCTGTAGCCGTACGATTTTTGCTTGACAGAATCAGGAGGTGCCGATCAGGATTACACCTA
>JACMOY010000349.1 GCA_014377795.1 Actinomycetota bacterium
CGCGACGGTCACCCTGCTGCGGGTCGGCGTGCACGACGGCAGCAGGCGGCCGCCGCGGACGACGCGGCACTCCGACCTGGCCACGGCCGGTCGAGGCCTGCGGATCGTCCGCACGCTGGCCAGTGACAGCGGCGTGCAGACGGAAGCGGACGGCAAGACGGTGTGGTTCGAGCTCGTGGTCCCCACGGGGGCGGGAATGGTGTCGGCGCCGTGAGTGACGACGTCGAGGTGCGGTTGCTCAACTACCCGCTCGACCAGGCGCCGCTGCCGTGGCCGCACTGACATCGCGCGCCCCGGTGCACCTCGCGCGCCACTAGGGTCAGCGCATGCGTATCGGTGTACTCACAGGTGGCGGGGACTGCCCCGGGTTGAACGCGGTCATCCGCGCTGTCGTGGTCAAGGGGGTGACGGCGTACGGGCACGAGTTCGTCGGCTTCCGGCGCGGCTGGAAGGGCCCGGTCGAGGACCTCACCCAGCCCCTGGGTCTGGACGACGTCGAGGAGCTGCTCGGTCGCGGCGGCACCATCCTGGGATCCTCGCGCACCAACCCCTACTCGATCGACGGCGGCGTCGACGCGATCCGCGCGACCCTGACGAGGCACGGGATCGACGCGCTGATCGCCATCGGCGGCGAGGACACCCTGGGTGTCGCCAAGCGGCTGACCGACGATGGGATCGGCGTCGTCGGCGTCCCCAAGACGATCGACAACGACCTGGGTGCCACCGACTACACGTTCGGCTTCGACACCGCCGTGAGCATCGCCACCGAGGCGATCGACCGGGTGCGCACGACGGCGGAGTCCCACCAGCGCACGATCGTCGTCGAGGTCATGGGCCGGCACGCGGGCTGGATCGCGCTGCACGCGGGGATGGCCGGGGGAGCGGACGCGATCCTGGTGCCCGAGTTCGAGTTCGACGTCGAGCAGGTGTGCGGCTGGGTGCAGTCGCGCTACGACCGCGGCCACGCCGCCGTGCTGTGCGTCGCCGAGGGCGCCGTGCCCGCCGGCGGTGCCGAGGTGCTGACCGCGGGCGAGACCGATGCGTTCGGTCATGCCCGCCTCGGTGGCATCGGCACCTGGTTGGCGGGCGAGATCGAGCAGCGCACGGGGCACGAGACGCGGGCCGTGGTGCTCGGCCACGTCCAGCGTGGCGGCACGCCCACGGCGTACGACCGGGTGCTGTCGACCCGGTTCGGCCTAGGTGCCATCGAGGCGGTCAACGACGGGGACTTCGGCGTGATGATCGCGCTGCACGGCACCGAGATCGTGCGCGTGCGCCTGGACGAGGCCACCGCCGTCCTGAAGGTCGTGCCCGCCGAGCGCTATGCCGAGGCGCAGCAGCTGTTCGGTTGAGTCCGTCATGCGGACCAGCGTCCAGCTGGTGGACGCCGGCACCTACCCTGACGGCGTGAACGAGACGAGCGTCATGGCCACTCCCGAGGTGCTGGACGGCCTCGACCTGTGGCGCACCCTGCCCGTCAGCCAGCAGCCGAGCTGGCCCGACCAGGCCGCCCTGCAGACGGTCCTCACGCGGCTCGCGTCCTACCCGCCGCTGGTGTTCGCGGGCGAGTGCGACGACCTGCGCGGGCGGCTCGCGGCAGCCAGCCGCGGTGAGGCGTTCCTGCTGCAGGGCGGGGACTGCGCCGAGACGTTCGTCGACGCGACCGCCGACAACATCCGCAACCGGGTCAAGACCATCCTGCAGATGGCGGTCGTCCTGACCTACGGTGCGAGCCTGCCGGTGATCAAGCTGGGCCGGATCGCCGGTCAGTTCGCCAAGCCGCGCAGCAGCGAGCTCGAGACGCGCGACGGCGTGACGCTGCCGGCGTACCGTGGCGACGCGGTCAACGACTTCGCCTTCACCGAGCAGGGTCGCCGCAACGACCCCGAGCGGCTGCTGCAGGCGTACCACACGAGCAGCGCGACGCTGAACCTGATCCGGGCCTTCACCCACGGTGGTTTCGCCGACCTGCGGCTGGTGCACGAGTGGAACCGCGGCTTCGTCGGCAACACCGCGAAGGCGCGCTACGAGGTGATGGCCCGCGACATCGACAAGGCGATGAAGTTCATGGCTGCGTGCGGTGCGGACTTCGAGGCGCTGCTGCTGGACTACGAGCGGGCGCTGACGCGCATCGACTCGCGCACCGGTAACCCGTACGACGTGTCCGCGCACTTCGTGTGGATCGGCGAGCGCACCCGCCAGCTGGACGGCGCGCACGTCGACTTCCTGTCGCGGGTGCGCAACCCGCTGGGCGTCAAGCTCGGCCCGCGCACCTCGGCCCACGACGTCCTCGAGCTGATCGACCGGCTCGACCCCGACCGCGAGCCGGGCCGGCTCACGTTCATCACCCGGATGGGTTCGCAGACCGTGCGCGACGCGCTACCCGGGCTGATCGAGACGGTCGCGTCCGCCGACGGCCAGGTGCTGTGGGTCTGCGATCCCATGCACGGCAACACCTTTGAGTCGCCGAGCGGCTACAAGACGCGACGCTTCGACGACGTGATCGACGAGGTGCGCGGGTTCTTCGAGGTGCACCACGCGCTGGGCACCGTGCCCGGCGGCGTCCACATCGAGCTGACCGGGGACGACGTCACCGAGTGCCTCGGGGGGTCCGAGGAGATCGACGACGCGGCGCTGGCCACGCGGTACGAGACGGTGTGCGACCCGCGGCTGAACCACCAGCAGAGCCTGGAGGTGGCGTTCCTGGTTGCCGAGATGCTCGCCGCCCGATGATGTTCGTCGACCTGCGCAGCGACACCCTCACCCAGCCGGGCGCCGCGATGCGCCGGGCCATGGCCGACGCCGAGGTGGGCGACGACGTCTACGGCGAGGACCCCACCGTCAACCGGCTCGAGGCGCGGGTCGCCGAGCTGCTCGGCCACGAGGCGGGGTTGTTCACCCCCAGCGGCTCGCTGGCCAACCAGCTGGGGCTGCGGCTGCTCGTCGAGCCTGGCTGCGAGCTGCTGTGCGACCAGACCGCCCACGTGGCGCGGGCCGAGCTCGGTGCGGCGGCCGTCTTCAGCGGCACCACCACGCGCACCTGGCCCAGCGTCGACGGTCGGCTCGAGGCCGACGTCCCGCTGTCGATGATGGAGCCGGACGCCGGTCCCTATCTGGTCTCGACCGCGGCCATCGCCGTCGAGAACACCCACAACTTCGGTGGGGGCAGCGTCCAGCGGCTGGACCAGGCGCAGGCCTTGCGCGACGGCGTCAGCGGCACGGGCGTCACCCTTCACCTGGACGGGGCCCGGCTGTTCAACGCCGTCGTCGCGGCCGGGGAGTCCCTGCTGCAGTGGGGTCGGCTGTTCGACACCGTCTCGGTGTGCCTGTCGAAGGGGCTGGGTGCCCCCGGCGGGTCGGTGCTGGTGTCGTGGGCCGACGCCGGCGCGCGCGCTCGCGTCGGGCGCGAGCG
>JACMOY010000350.1 GCA_014377795.1 Actinomycetota bacterium
ACGCGGGCATGTTCGTCGTGCGCGCGAGCACTCTGCTCGACCTGCTGGGCGAGCACCAGCCCGAGCTGGCAGACGGCCTGGCCGCGGTCGCCGACGCCTGGGGCGGGCCCGCCCGCGAGCAGGTGCTGGGCGAGGTCTGGGCCACCCTGCCCAAGATCGCGATCGACTACGCCGTGGCCGAGCCGGCTGCCGCCGCCGGCCGCGTCGCCGTCGTGCCCGGCCGGTTCGGGTGGGACGACATCGGTGACTTCGACGCTTTGGCGACCCTGCTGCCCGCCGACGAGTCCGGCGTCCAGGTGCTCGGCGACGCCGGCCAGGTGGTGTGCGCCGGGGCACGCGCCCTGGTGGTGCCGGCGTCCGGGCGGCTGGTGGCGGTGCTGGGCCTGGACGACGTCGTCGTGGTCGACACCCCGGACGCCGTGCTCGTGACCTCGCGCGCCCGCGCGCAGGAGGTCAAGTCCGTCGTGGACGCCCTGCGGGCGGCGGGGCGCACCGAGCTGCTCTAGCGAGGGTTGGTGACCACGGTCCCTGGACGAAGCTCTGGTAGCGGCGCTGGTGGTCGCGCCCGGCGCGGCGTTTGCGGTCGACACCCCGATCGACCCGGCCCGCAACGCCCGGAGCGCCCCCTCGGCCGCAGCGACTCGATCCCCACCTGCCTCGAGCCCTGAGCCACGGGTGTCCACATCCATGAGGTGACGCACGGCGCGCGGCCGGACGTCGGCGCTGGGGCTAGATTCGCGGGCATGGCTGATGAGCGGGCCGGGCGCGCCCCGGCCGACGACCCCCAGCGGCACACCGAGTCCGGGCTGCCCCTGGCGCAGGTGTACGGCCCGGACGCCCTCGACGGCTGGGACCCCGCGCAGCGCCTCGGCGAGCCCGGGGTCTACCCCTACACGCGCGGGGTCTACCCGACGATGTACACCGGGCGGCCCTGGACGATGCGCCAGTACGCGGGCTTCGGCACCGCCGTCGAGTCCAACGAGCGCTACCACCAGCTCGTCGCGGCGGGCACCGGCGGGCTGTCGGTGGCCTTCGACCTGCCGACCCAGATGGGCTACGACTCGGACGAGTCGATCGCCTCCGGTGAGGTCGGCAAGGTGGGCGTGGCGATCGACTCGATCGACGACATGCGGTTGCTGTTCGACGGCATCCCGCTGGGCGAGGTGTCGACGTCCATGACGATCAACGCTCCCGGCGCCGTGCTGCTGCTGCTCTACCAGCTGGTCGCCGAGGAGAACGGCGTGAGCGGCGACCAGCTGACCGGCACGATCCAGAACGACGTGCTGAAGGAGTACATCGCGCGGGGCACCTACATCTATCCGCCGAAGGAGTCGCTGCGGCTGATCGCGGACACGTTCGCCTACTGCCGCACCGAGATGCCGCGGTTCAACACCATCTCGATCTCGGGGTACCACATGGCCGAGGCGGGGGCGACGCCCGTGCAGGAGGTCGCGTTCACGCTCGCGAACGCACGCGAGTACGTGCGCACCGCGATCGCCGCCGGTTTGGACGTCGACGAGTTCGGCCCGCGCCTGTCGTTCTTCTTCGTCGCGCGCACCACGCTGCTCGAGGAGGTCGCCAAGTTCCGCGCCGCGCGCCGCATCTGGGCCAAGGTCATGCGCGAGGAGTTCGGCGCCAAGGACCCGCGCTCCCTGACGCTGCGCTTCCACACCCAGACCGCCGGCGTCCAGCTGACCGCCCAGCAGCCCGAGGTCAACCTGGTGCGGGTGGCGCTGCAGGGGCTCGGTGCCGTGCTCGGTGGCACGCAGAGCCTGCACACCAACAGCTTCGACGAGGCGATCGCGCTGCCCACGGCCAAGGCCGCGCGCCTGGCGCTGCGCACCCAGCAGGTCATCGCGTTCGAGACCGACGTGACCAAGACCGTCGACCCGTTCGCCGGCTCGTACGTCGTCGAGTCGATGACCGACGACCTCGAGGCCGCGGTGCTCGAGCTGATGGCGGCCGTCGAGGAGCGCGGCGGGGCGGTCGCCGCCATCGAGGAGGGGTACCAGAAGGCCGAGATCGAACGGTCGGCGTACCGCATCGCGCTGCAGATCGACGCGGGCGAGCGCGTGGTCGTCGGGTTGAACCGGTTCGCGACCGACGACGACGAGCCGTACGTGCCACTGCGCGTGAACCCCGCGATCGAGGCCGAGCAGGCCCTCCGCCTGGCCGCCCTGCGGGCCGAGCGCGACCAGCCGGCGGTCGACCGGGCGCTGGAGGCGTTGCGGCGGGCCGCCGCCGGTACCGACAACGTGCTGCCCCCGATGCGCGAGGCGCTGGCCGCGCGCGCCACGGTCGGCGAGGTCTGCCACGCGCTGCGCACGGTGTGGGGCACGTACGTGCCGCGCGACGCGTTCTAGGGGGCCGTCGTCGGTCGTAGGCTGGGCAGACCGTGACCGTCCACCCGCAGACCTCGCCCCAGCCCCCCGTGCACCGGCTGCCAGACGCCCTGGCGCGCCAGGTGGTGGCCGTCCGCCGCGACCTGCACGAGCACCCCGAGCTGTCCTGGGCCGAGGAGCGCACGACGGCCGTGGTGAGCCGCACCCTCGAGGCCGCCGGTGTGCACGTGCGGCGCCTGGCCACGACGGGTCTGGTGGCCGAGGTGGGCGCCGGGGCCGGCACCGAACGGCGGGTGCCCACGGTGGCGCTGCGTGCCGACATCGACGCCCTTCCGGTCCCTGACCTGACCACCGACCCCTGGCGCTCGCGCACCGAGGGCGTCGCCCACGCCTGCGGTCACGACGTGCACACCGCCGCCCTGGTCGGCGCTGCGCTGGTGCTGGCGCAGCGGCACGCGCGTGAGCCCCTGCAGGGGCGGGTGCGGATGCTGTTCCAGCCGGCCGAGGAGGTCATGCCCGGTGGCGCCCACGCACTGGTCGAGCAGGGCGGGCTCAACGGCGTCTCGTCGATCTTCGCGCTGCACTGCGACCCCGCCCTGGACGTCGGCCAGGTCGGCGTGCGCGAGGGCCCCATCACCGCCGCCGCCGACCAGATCGTGGTGCGCCTGCGCGGCCCCGGCGGCCACACCTCCCGTCCGCACCTGACGTCCGACCTGACGTTCGCGCTCGCCAAGGTGGTCACCGACGTCCCGGCGGCGCTGTCGCGGCGGCTCGACCCGCGCGCCGGTGCCAGTCTGGTGTGGGGGTACGTGCGCGCCGGGGCCGCCAAGAACGTCATCCCCGGCACCGGCGAGGCCGGCGGCACCCTGCGGATGCTGTGGATCAGCGAGTGGGCGCAGGCCCGCGCCCTGGTGACGTCGCTGGTGCACGAGGTGGTCGCCCCGTACGGCGTCACCGCCGAGGTCGACTACGTGCGCGGCGTCCCGCCCGTGGTCAACACCCCCGCCGCCACCGCACTGGTCGCCGCCGCCGCGCTGACGGTGGTGGGGCCGGATCAGGTGGTGTCGACCAGCCAGAGCCTTGGCGGCGAGGACTTCGCGTGGTACCTCGCCGACGTCCCCGGCGCGATGGCGCGGCTGGGCACGGCGACGCCGGGCGGGCCGCGCTACGACCTGCACCGCGGTGACCTGCGGATCGACGAGCGCGCCGTCGCCCTGGGTGCCGGCGTGCTGGCGGCGACGGCGCTGGCGGCGCTCGCCGACTGACGTCGGCCGGTGCGGTAACGGTTCGGACACCTGTGGCCGAGCGCGGCGGATCGGGCCGTGGCGACGGGTAGGGTCGGCCGAGATCGCGTCGGTGACCGACGCACCCGCACCTGAAGGAGACCCCTTGCGCCGCGTGATGACACTGACGGCAGTCGCCACCGTGGCCGCCCTGGCCCTCGCGGCCTGCGGCTCCAGCACCGCCGAGGCCCCCGTGGCGAGCGGCAGCGGCAGCGCCGCGTCGGGCAGCGGCCCGACCATCAAGGTGGGCCTGGCCTACGACATCGGCGGCC
>JACMOY010000351.1 GCA_014377795.1 Actinomycetota bacterium
GACTACCAGATCGCCACGGGCGCGCTGGCCCGGCGGGTGGGTGCCGTCAGCGTCGACCGGGCTGCGGCGTACGACCAGCGGTGGAGCGACCACGCGGCCGTGGTCGCCGACTACGAAGTGTGAACCTCGGCGGGCTCGCGCGCCAGCTGCACCTGACGCGGGACGTGCCGGCGCCGAAGCAAGGCGGGGAACGTCTCGGGCGGCATCGGCCGGGCGATGAAGTACCCCTGCGCGTGGACGCAGCCCCAGCGCCGACAGCCTGTCCCAGGCCTGTTGGTCCTCGACGCCCGCGGCGATGACGTCCAGCGCCAGGTTGCGCCCAGGTCGATGGTCATCTGGCCGGCAGGTGCTGGTTCGGGGGCGGGCCCGGTGGTGGGATCAGGCGCGGTCGGGAACCAGCCACTGGGTGCCGCCCGTCGCGTCCCTCACCTCGACGCCGGCGGCGGTGAGGCCGTCGCGCACGGTGTCCGCGGTGCCGAAGTCCTTTGCCGCACGAGCCGAGTCGCGCACCCGCAGGAGCAGCTCGACGTACGGGCCGACGACCTCGCGGGGGTCGCGCGCGCCCACCTCGGCCAGCTGGCCGAGACGCACGACCATCGAGCGCAGCGACCGTCGCGCCGACGCCGTCGCCTCGCCCTGCAGCGTGTCGGCCGACCAGTCGGTGACGGCCTGCTCGAGCTCGAGCACCGCGCGCACGCACCCGTCCACGTCCTTGGCGTCGTAGGCCGCGTCGAAGGCGGCGCGCGCGGCGTGGGTCTCGCGCCCGAGCGAGGGTCGGCCCGGGTCGGCGTCGGGGGCTGCCGCGTCAGCGGGTGCGGGACGGGCGGGTGCGTCGCCGGGCGCCGCGGTCGCGGCGTCGCCGCGCAGGTGGGCCGCGACCTCGTCCAGCGAGAGCGTCTGGCCGGCGGCGATCGTGCGTGAGTCGCCGCGCCGGCGCAGCGTGACGACGCCGCTGCCGGCGACCGTGGCGGTGCGGGCGACGGTGTCGATCAGCAGCGCGGTGTGCTCGTCGACCCCGATCACCCCGGTGTCGTCGGGCAGCTCGGCCTCCAGGGCGCTCAGGCGCTGTTCGCCGAGGTAGCAGAAGCGCGTGTCGTGCGACCCGCCCTCGGCGTTGTCGTAGTGCGGGATCACGGCGGCGTGGATGCCGGTCAGTCGGCTCAGCAGGTCCAGGCCCGGCACCCAGGCGGCCTCCTCGCCGACCTTGTAGATCTCGTAGACCGGGACGGCGTGGCTGCCCAGGGTCACGGCCGCTGCGCTGCCGAGGACGAGCGTGCCGCCGCGGGTGACGACGTCGGCGAGGGCGTCGGGGACGGGCGTGCCGTGCCACTGGCGCAGCGCGTACGTCGGGCTGCCCGGGCCGGCGAAGGCCCACCGCGCCTGCGCGAGCAGCGACAGCGCCCGCTCGCGCTCGACGACGGGCTCGTCGCTGCGCCGCCACCGGGCCACCTCGACGGGGGTGCCGACGCTCTCGGCGAAGTAGGTGCGGGTGCGGGCGACCAGCTCGTCGGCGTTCATCTGGAAGCCGAAGGGGGTGTCGAGCATGACGGCCGGGGCGGTGCTCGATGCTCCAGAACCACTGCGGGAGAACACGTCTCGGTGTGTCTTGACCATGGCGGGGGCGGTCTCGCCGGACCCCATGACGACCAGCAGGCTCACGCGGAGGATTCCTTCGATAGGCGGGACCGGGCGTCGGCCCGGTCGGCGAGGTCGTGCAGGTCGAGGGCGCAGCGGGCTGGGTGCTGTGCGTGCAGGTCGTGGTGGGCACCGACGTACTCGGACACCTGGGCGTCGGGCAGCAGGGTGGCCGCCTCGTCGACGGCCTGCCCGCCGACGCTGGCGCCGGCCGGCATCAGCAGGGCCGGGACGGTGACTCGGGGGTAGAGCCGACGCGGGTCGCCCAGCCACAGCGAGCGGACGATCGAGCGGTGGTGCTCGCGCGCCAGGCGGGCCCGGGTGCCGCCGTCCGGCAGCTCGAGGAGGTTCGCCAGGGTGCCGGCGACGCCCTCGAGCGGCCAGTCGGGGTGCATCGAGGTGATGCGCTCGGCGAGCTCGGCGTACAACATGCCGTCGAACGAGGGCGGAGCCAGCACCTGCCAGCACTCCTCGAAGGTGTCGAAGCGGCCGCCCAGGCGCAGCCAGCCGCCGTCGACCATGGCCACGCCGGCCGTGACGTCGTGCCGGGCGGCCAGCGACAGGACGACGTTGCCGCCCCAGGACTGCCCGGCCACCACGGGCGCGAGGTCGTCGACCCAGCCCAGTGCGCGCACCAGGTCGGCGAGGTCGTCCGCGCAGGTGTCGGTGTCGTAGCCGCCGTCGGGAACCTGCGAGAGCCCGTGACCGCGCTGGTCGACCGCGACCACGGGGTGACCGGCCTCGCCGAGGCGGGCCGAGACGCCGTCCCAGAGCCGGGCGTTGGACGCCAGACCGTGGACGAGCAGCACCGGGCGCTGGGCCTCGGCCGAGGTGGGTGAGGGGCCGGACCGGCGGACTGCGAGCCGCACCGATCCGGTGTCGATCATGTCGTCGTGCACCTGGAGACCCTACGTCGCGGCGGCCCGCGCGGCAGCGGTGGTGGCAACCATCGTTGCAGCGACCCGCAGCGCCACCGCGAGCGTGACGACCGGCTCGCCGTCGCCGCGGACGCAGCGGCTGACCTGCTGGACCATCAGCTGGTAGGCGTCGACCGGGGCGAACGTCTCGACGAGGGGGTCGCCCCGGGGCCGGGTCACGGTGAGCTCGGCGGGCTCGCGCC
>JACMOY010000352.1 GCA_014377795.1 Actinomycetota bacterium
CGCGGTGCTGCACCTTCAGCGGGCCGCGACCCGCGCCGCCGCGATCGGCGCCCCCGCGGAGGCTCAGCGCCTCCTCGAAGTGGCCCTGGCCCACAGCCACGAACCCGGCGGCCGGGCCCACCTGCACCTGTCCGCCGCCCAGGCGGGGAACACCGCCGGGCACTACCCCGCCGCCCGCGACCACGCCGCCGCGGCCATGACCGTCTTCGACGACCTCGGCGATGAGGCCCAGGCCGGCCGTGCCGCCGCCGCCCAGGCCGAAGCATCGATGCAGGCTGGTGACAACGCGGCTGCGATCGCGGTCGCGGCGCCCCGCTGGCAAGCCCTGCAGGGGCGGCGGGGCGCAGACGCCGCCCTGCTCCGCCTCGCCAATGTGCTGGCGCGGGCACATCTCCGGCTCAGCGACTACGACGCGATGGGGGCTTACGCCGAGCAGGCGCTGCTGCTCGCCGAGGGCGCCAATGACCATGAGGCCCTGGCCACGGCGCTCCTGCGCATCGGGACCCGCTACATGAGCATTGGGGCTCCGGTAGCGGCCAAGCTGACCTTTGAAGACGCCGGAGAAGTGGCTCGCGAGCACGACCTGCTGGACCCCTTGGCCAGCAGTCTGCTCAACCTCGCCGCGCTCCTCAACAGCCGGGACCTGCCCGGGGCCATCAGCTACGCGCGGAAGGCGGAGGAGGTGGCACGCCGCTCGGGCAGTCAGTTCAGCATCGACTTCGCGATGGGCAACCACCTCTGCGCGCTGTGGTCCACCGGCGATATCACCGCCACCACCGCCCTCCTGGATGCCGCGCTCGACACGGCAATTTCGCCCACCGTTCGAGGCACCCTGCGAGCCCTGGAGGTCTGGCTCGCCGACGCCACAGACCAACCCATCCCCTCCCGCAGCGACGACCACATCGACAGCACGGACGACGGCATGGCGCTTGTCTGGCAGGAGAGCGCCGACGTCGCCCGCGCCCACGCGAGCGGAGATCCGGCGCACGCCGGCGCCATCGCAGCGGACATCTTCCCCCGACTGCTGAGCTATTACGGCTTGGACGACGACTTCTGCGTCCTGTGGCCACCGCTGGTCCTGGCCGCGCTCGCAGCAGATGACCTGGAGCTGGCCAGCCGGCTACTGGAGCCCGTGGAGCAGGCCCGACCCGGGCAACGCTCGCCCGCGGTCGCCGCTCAGTGGCATCGCCTGCGCGGCCTGGTCGCCGCCGCACGCGGGGGCGATCCCGTGTTCGTCGAGACCGAGATGCGCCTCGGCATCGATGCCCTTGACGCACTCGGAGCCCACGGCTACCGCGCCCAGGCCCAAGAAGAACTCGCCCGGTGGCTCGCCGACCAGCACCGACCCGACGACGCGGCACCTCTCATCGACGCGGCGCGCGAGACCTACACCGAGATCAACGCCACCGGCTGGCTGGCCCGCCTTCAAACCTGGAGCACCAGCCGCCACCCCGCGGTTGGCCCATAAGCCCGGGAACCACGTCGAGGCAACAGTCACCGGACGGTCAGCGTGTCGGTCGGTGCCCGCAGGCCCTCCTCTGGTTGCGCGAACGGCACGTCGAACTCGCGAGACTCCGAGGGGGCTTGCGTCCTACCTGCCGATCGGCTTGGGGCTGTCGTTGACCTCGAAGACCTGACGACTGGTCACAGGCCAGTCAACGGCTGCGCTGGCCCGCCGCCTGCGACGCTCCCGTCCGCAAGCCCTCCCGGGGCGCGGGGGCCACACGGACAGAAGTCAGCGGCACGCACGGCGGGAGCAAGCGCCGAACGACTGGTCCCGAGCGCGCGGAGCAGCCCGCTGCGCCTGCGGCGGCCTCGCACACTCAGTTGCAAGGGGCCCACCAAACATTCGGAGAAGCCGCAGCCCGAGATGGGCGGCGCGTCCTGCACCGCGAATCCACCTAGCCCACAGTGGGCGGTGTGCAGCGCCTTGTCGGCGGGGCCCAGACGGTCGCGTGAATCAACCCCAACCGGGATGGTCGTCCCTGCTATCGGGCCTAGCGTCCCCGAGCGTCGCGCAGGTCGGCCACGTGCGGGGAGGTCGCTGGGTCCAGGCCCAGGCCCAGCGCCAGGTACGTCGCAGCGAAGTCGGTGCGGGCCACGAGCCCGGCCAGGCGGGTCAGGTCGTGGCCGGGGTCGGCAGCCACCTCGGTGACATGGACGCCGACCTCCTCGGCCATCGTGCGCACCCGGTCGGCGAGCGCCGAGCGCTCGAACGCGGCCTGGTCGTCGACGTCCGGCTGGGGCGCGGGTTCGCGCAGCATCAGCAGCCGCAGCGGCGCCGACCGCTCACCATCGATGAACGGGTCGTCGAAGAGGTTGTCCTGCCCGGCGGTGAACGGGCCGTCGAACGTGGCAACCACCTCGCTGGCATCGTCAGGCAGCGAGCCGTGCACGGCCGGCGTGCGGGCGGTGCGCGCGAGCATCGCGGCCGCCCGGCGCGCGGCCACGCCGGTGACCTCGCCGTCCCCCAGCACGACAGGGACGGTGCCGGCCAGCTGCACGGCGAGTGTCTTGGCGGGGTTGACGAACACCTCCGACGACGGGCGGCACTGCTCGGCCTCGGCGTCCAGCCGGTCGGCGGTGGCGGCCAGCACCGAGTCGGGGACGTCGACGGCACCCAGGGCGTGCGCAGCCCGCAGGACGGGCACGAGCAGCGACCACAACCCCGTGCGCGAGCTGGTGGGGACGTTGGACGCCGATCCCGTCGGCACGTGCACCCCGCGGGCCCGGGCGCAGACCTCGGCGAGCGGTGAGCCGGCCGCGCCGACCGTCAGCAGGCGCGCACCGCGGCGGCCGGCCTCGGCGGCCAGGGCGAGCGGCCCGGCGGCGCGGCCGGACAGCGACACCGCGACCACCAGGTCCAGGGGCCCGACCCAGCCCGGCAGTGGCGGGCTGCGGCGCACGCTGAGCGGCAGCGGCGAACCACCTCCGGCCAGCATCGCCAGCACCTCGGCCACCAGCGCGGAACCACCGAGCGAGGCGACCAGCACCGAGCGGGGTCGGTCGTCGTCGGCGATCGTGCGCACGCCCGCCTCCTCGCTGCGCACGACGGCCTCGCGCACCTGGGCGCCGGCGCTGGCCAGGGCCAGCAGCACCTGGGCGGGGTCGGCGCGAGTGAGGGCGGCGGCGTCGTCCAGCAGCTGCTCGTCGACGGGTCGGCTCACGCTAGGCCTGCTGGGCGGGGCCGGCGACGGCCTCGTCGACGAGCAGCACCGGGATGCCGTCGTCGACGCGGTAGACCAAGCCGCAGGTGCTCGACGTGCAGGCCAGCTGGGGGGCGCCGGCGTCGTCAGCCGTATCGCGCAGCTCGGCGTGGCACTTCGGGCAGCGCAGCAGCTCGCGCAGCCACGGCTCGATGCCGGCGGGGGGCACCGGTGCGGTGCTGTCGGGTGATGCGGTCACGGGGGCCTCCGGTGGTGGGGACGTGAATGTCAGGCGCGGATCACGGCGAGGGCCGTGTCGCGCACCCGGTGCAGCGTGGCCTCGTCGGCCGCCTCGACGTTCAGCCGCAGCAGCGGCTCGGTGTTGCTGGCGCGCAGGTTGAGCCACCAGCGCGGGCGCCCGGCCTCGTCGTCCAGGGTGAGCGTCGTGCCGTCCAGCTCGTCGACCACCACGCCCTCGTCGGCGAAGGCGGCGCGGACGGCAGCGGTGCGCGCGGCCGCGTCGGCCACGGTCGAGTTGATCTCGCCCGAGGAGACGTACCGCTCGTACGCGGAGCCGAGCTCGGACAACGGGGCGTCCTGCTCACCGAGCGCGGCGAGCACGTGCATGGCCGCGAGCATCCCGGTGTCGGCGAACCAGAAGTCGCGGAAGTAGTAGTGAGCCGAGTGCTCGGCGCCGGACACCGCGCGTTCGGCGGCCATCTGGGCCTTGATGAACGAGTGCCCGACGCGGGTGCGCACCGGGGTGCCGCCGGCCTCGACGATGATTTCAGAGACGGCCCGCGAGCTGATCAGGTTGTGGATGACCACCGGTTCGCGGCCGGCGGCGCGCTCCTTGGCGATCTCGCGGGCCGCCACCAGGGCGGTCACCGCGCTCGGGCTGAGCGGCTCGCCGCGCTCGTCGATGACGAAGCAGCGGTCGGCGTCGCCGTCGAAGGCCAGGCCGATGTCGGCGCCGTGCTCGACGACCGCTGCCTGCAGGTCGACCAGGTTGGCGGGGTCCAGTGGGTTGGCCTCGTGGTTGGGGAACGTGCCGTCGAGCCCGAAGTACAGCGGAACGACGTCCAGCGCCAGCGCCGGCAGCCCGGCCGCCTGCTCGAGCACGGCGGGGACGGTGAAGCCGCCCATCCCGTTGCCCGCGTCGACGACGACCTTCAGCGGGCGCGCGCCCGACAGGTCGACCAGGCCGCGCAGGTACGTCGCGTAGCCGGCGAGGGTGTCCTGCTCGGTGATCGCCCCGGGACGAGACCGGGACGGGACGCCCTCGTCCAGGTAGCGCTCGGCCAGCTCGCGCACCTCGACCAGGCCGGAGTCCTGTCCGACCGGGCGGGCACCGGCGCGGCACAGCTTGATGCCGTTGTACTGGGCCGGGTTGTGGCTGGCGGTGAACATCGCGCCGGGGGCGTCCATCGAGCCGGACGCGTAGTAGAGCCCGTCGGTGGAGCACAGTCCGATCAGGACGACGTCGCCGCCCTGCGAGGTGATGCCCTCGGCGAACGCCTGTGACAGGGCCGGCGAGGAGGGCCGCATGTCGTGGCCGACGACCACCCGGCGCAGACCCGCGTCGGCGTCGGCGTCGTCGACCCCGACCACGTGAGCGAACGCGGCACCCAGCGCGCGGGCGACGGTCTCATCGAGCTGGTCGGGCACGAGCCCGCGGACGTCGTAGGCCTTGACCAGTGCGGCGAGGCTCGGCACGCAGGGCTCCCGGTGTGGGGTGTAGCGCACCGGGTGCGCTGGACGACGATGAGCCTAGTGCCCGTCGCCACCCCACCGCGGTGCGCGCCGTCCGCGCTCAGCAGACCTTGCGGGTGCGCTGCAGGACGTCGGTGACGGCCAGCTCGACGCCGTGGTGCGACCAGCTCTTGTGCGCACAGACGTGGCACGAGGTGAAGTCCACTGGCGTGCCGTCGGTCAGGTTCATCGACAGGTGGGTGATCCGCACGCTCCCGCACTCGGTGCAGCTGGCCCCTTGAGCCGGGCGCTGGGTGAGCGAGCCGAGCGGGATGGCGGTGCGGGTGACGGTGGTGGAGCGGGCCATGGGGAGGCGCCTTTCACGACGGGCGTGCACGAGGGATGACGATGACGGGTGCGCAGGATGCGTGCGTGCCGCGAAGAAGGGGCGACGCCAGGCTTCTCGGCGGTTCGGCCGGATCCCTTGAGCACCCGGCGTGTCGCGACATGACGGACACCACCAGTCGAAAGGGTCAGCCGACGTCGGGGTCACGCAGCACCCGCAGGTGGCCGCGGCGGCCGACCCCGACGGTGCGCGCGGGCGATGGCGCGGGCGGGCGGGCGGCCTCGCGCACCGCGTCCGCCCGGGCCAGCACGTCGTCCCGGCTCGGGGCGGCCGGCTCGCCGACGTCGGCCAGGCGCATGACCTCCCACCCCCGTGGGGCAGTCAGCCGCTCGGCGTGCGCGGCGCACAGGTCGTAGCAGTGCGGCTCGGCGTAGGTCGCGAGCGGGCCGAGGACCGCGGTGGAGTCGGCGTAGACGTACGTCAGCGTCGCCACGGCGGGGCGGCTGCAGGCGGGGCGGGTGCACCGACGTCCGGGACTCACGTGGGCGCACGCTACCGGCCGGCGCCGACGGCGGGGCTCATTGGCGCGTCGACCGGTGCCCGTGTCGGCGCGGTCCTAGGCTGGGCTGGTGCTGCGCAGCAGGCCCTGGTCGGCGACCGACCGACCCGCCACCGCCCGAGCTCTCGGGGCGGCAACGGTCGCGCGCCGTCGCGACCGCCGGGGCCGGGGTCTGCGCGGTCCGCTGCTGCCCGCGTCGCTGCCCGGCCACCGCACCCGCAGCGAGGAGTTCGACGACCTGGTGCTGGACGCGGTCGACCGGCTGCGGCCGCGGTGGGCCGACCGGCTGGCCGGTGTCGAGTTCGCCGTCGAAGACGTCCCGCCCAGTGACCCCGCACCGTGGGAGCACGGTGAGGTGCCGTTGGGTCGGCTGTTCCCCGCCGACGGCACGCTCACGACGCTGATCGTGGTCTACCGCCGCCCGGTCGAGACCCGCGCGCTGGACCGCGCTCTGCTGGCCCCGCTGGTGCACGAGGTGGTGGTCGAGCAGGTGGCTCACCTGCTCGGCGTCGAACCCTCAGCCGTCGACCCGACGCTCGACCAGGACTGAGCACCCGCCGGTCAGCGCGCGGGCAGCACCACGGGGTCGACCCAGGTGGCGACCAGGTCGGTGAGCGAGGCCGCGGTGATCAGCCGGCCGTGGTCGGTGCCCTCGCGGTTCAGGTAGGTCGTGGTGCGGGCGGCGACGACCTCGCCGGACCGGCTCACCGGCCGCAGCCAGGCGCTCTGCCCGTCCGGCAGGGCGGTGAGCGTGCTGGTGCCGCCCCGCACCCGCAGGGTCGTCGTCGTGGCGGTGCCGGCGGCGTCGACCGTCGTGAGGTCGACCGCGGCGTCCTCACGGGGGGCGGTGAGCTCGAGCGTCGTCGACCAGCGCTGCGCGGAGCGACCGGCCGCCAGCCCGGTCAGCGAGCGCAGCGGGGTCGTCGAGGTCAGCCAGGCGAAGTCTGCGGGGCCGTCGTCGCCGCCGCGGGCCACCATGGCCCCTGCGACGACCGGCACGTCGGCAGTGACCTCGGCGCCGTACGTGCCCGGTGGCAGGTCGCCGAGGTCGAGGTCGAGGGTGCCTCCCGCCGGCACGCGGACGGCGGCCCCTCCGGGTGGGTCGATGACGCCCTCGGGCCCGACGAGGCGCACCTCACCGACGGCCTCCGCGGCGCCGGGCGCGGCCAGCCGCAGCAGGGCGCGCCCGTTGACCGTCAGACCCGGCACCAGCACCCGCCGAGCCGGCGCGGCGGTCGGCGCGACGTCGTCCGCGCCGCGCGGTGTGGTGCCGGTGAGCAGCGTGTCGTGCAGGGTCGCCGCGACCGACCCCCCGGTGGCGTGGACGTGCACGACGGGTGAGGCCACCCCCGGGGCCAGGGCGTCCAGCAGCAGCACCAGCCGCGAGCGCGCGGGCACAGCGACGGCACTGCCCGGGGTGGGTGGCACCGGGCCGGTGGCCGAGAGCACGTCGACCCGCACCTGCACCGGGGTGGCGGCGGGGTGGACGAGCACCAGGCGGCCGCGGCGTCCCTCGCCCCCACCGCCGCCGACCAGCCAGGTGTCGACGGCCGGGGCCAGGCACGGCGTCGAGGTGAGTCCCCGCAGGTCGCCGGTGGTGACCAGGGTGGTCTGCTCGGCGGTCAGCCCCGGCGCGAGGCCGTCGTCGGCGCTCACCAGCACCGCCGCCGACCCGCTGACGCTGCCCGTGCGGTACCGCTCGCCGGGGGCCAGCAGAGGCGTCGAACCGGCGGCCCCGCTCGAGGCGCCGGACGTCGGCAGCGCGGCGGCCGTGATCGCTCCCCCACCAGCGGCCCGGGTCAGGTCGGCCGGGGGTGCCGCGACGGCCAGCAGCGCGGTGGCCGGGCTCGCGCCGGCCGTCTCGGGTCCGGGGCAGGTGAGCGCGGCGGCAGCGACGGGGCGCGGCTGCGGCGCGGTCGGCGTTGCGGCAGCCCGCTCGCTGGCGGTCGACAGGTCGAGCCGCACCGACTGCGCACCGGGCACCAGGACGGCGGCGGCGACCAGCCCGGCACCGAGCGCGGTGACGCCGAGCAGGCGCGCGGGCGACGCGAGACGGCTCACGGTCGCGACCCAGCCCCTCGCGGGCCGGCGGTCTGGCGGCGCACCCCGGGCAGGGCCAGCACCAGCAGCACCAGCGCCAGGGCGCCCTGGCCCAGCCGCCACGCGTGCCGCAGCGGGTCGACCGCACGCACCACGAGGTGGCCGCCGGCGGCCGGCAGGGCGGACGCCTGGCGCCACGGCGCCTGCGGGTCGGCCACGGCGGGCAGCGGCCGGCCGTCGAGCTCGGCCCGCCACCGCGAGGCCGCCGGCTCGGCGAGCAGGAGTCGCCGCGGAGCTCCCCCCGCGGGCGAGACGATCGTGTCGACGGCGGCGTGCGCACCATCGACGGGCACCGGGGTGCTGCCCCCGGCGGCCTCGATGCTCACCCGGGCCAGCGGCTCGTTCACCCGCCACAGCGACGACCCCCGGGTCGAGCCGAGGCGGGTCAGGCCCGCGAGGGTGACGAGGGCAGCCGTGACGCGTGGCGGCGCCGAGGGACTCACGACGACGAAGCCAACCGCCAGCGTCCGCACCTGGTCGGCGCTGGGGGTCTCGCCGACCAGCGCGGCCACGGCAGCGGTGACCGGGCGATCGTCGGTCGCGACGGCGAGGTCGCGCGCCCACGGGCCTGGCTCGGCGCCGTCCAGCTCAGCCGTCACGACGCCGCTGGTCGTCCCGCCGACGACGAGGGTGCGCAGGGCGGCCGGGCCGCGTGCCGCGTCGACCGCGACGGCGGGCAGGGTCTGGGTGCTGCGCTGCAGCGCGGTCGCCGGGGTGGCCCCGGGCAGCACCCAGGTCGCCGCGGCGGCGAGCGGCGCGAGCACCGCGGCGAGCACGAGCGGAGCCACGACCAGCTGGCGCCAGCCGAAGCCGTGCACCGCGATGCGGCGGCGCAGGCCGTCGGCACCGGCGATCGCAGCCGTCACGGCGGCCAGCAGCAGCAGCGTCACGCCGGTGCCGGCGTCCGGGTGCAGCGGGCCCCGCTGCGTCGTGGTGAGGGCGGCGTGCGGGGCGGCGAGCGCCGCAGCCAGGCCCAGCAGCCCGACCAGCCACA
>JACMOY010000353.1 GCA_014377795.1 Actinomycetota bacterium
GCGCAGCGTCCCGGCGAGCCGGGCCAGGCGCTGGCGGGCCGGCGCCGAGAGCCCGCGGCCGTCGCGGTCGACCCAGGCCGACGGCGGCAGCTCGTCCAGGGCCTCAACCAGGCTGCTCTCGTCGACGACGTCGGCCAGCACGACGACGTCGGGGTGGGTGCCGGTGACCGGACGCTCGCCCCGGTGGGTACGGCGGCGGTGCAGCTCGCGCGACCAGGACCCCAGCGCCACGAGGTCGCGCGGACCCAGCCGCACCCCGGCGCCGGTCAGCAACCGCATCAGGCGGTCACCGCGGCTGGGGTCGTGCACGACGTGCAGGGCGGCCAACACGTCGGTGACCTCGGGTGTGGTGAGCAGGCCGCCCAGCCCCACGACCTCGACGGGCAGGCCCCGCTCGTGCAGCGCCGCCTCGATCACCTCGAACTGCGACCGTTTGCGGCACAGCACAGCCGCGGTCACGGCGGTGCGGCGGCCCTCCTGCCACCACTGCCCGGCGAGGTGGTCGGCGATCGCGCGCGCCTCGTCCTCGACCGTCTCGAACGAGCGCAGCGCCACCGCGCCGGGGCCGGCGCCCGGGCGGGCGGCCAGCTCGAGCACCGGGACGCTGGACTCCCTGACCAGCGGCATCGCCACGGCGTTGGCGGCAGCGAGGATCGCGTGGTCGTTGCGCCAGCTGGTCGACAGGGCGAGCACCCGCGCGGGCCCGCCGTCGGCGGTGCGGAAGCGGTCGGGGAGGCGGACGAGCGTGCCGGCACTGGCCCCGCGCCAGCCGTAGATGGACTGGTGCGGGTCGCCGACGGCGGTGACGGCGTGGGCCGCGCCGAACAGGGCGTGCAGCATCTGCAGCTGCGCGTGGCTGGTGTCCTGGTACTCGTCCAGCAGCACGGCGCGCGCCCGGGTGCGCTCGGCCCGCACGAGCTCGGGCACCGTCATCGCCAGCTGGGCCGCCAGCGCCACCTGGTCGCCGAAGTCCAGGCTGTCGCGCTCGCGCTTGGCCCGCCGGTAGGCCGCGACGACGGGCAGGATCTGGCGTCGGGCCCGCAGGCCGCGAACCAGCCGCTCGACCGGTGCGCGCAGAGCCCCACCGGACGAGCGGCGGTTGGGGGCACCGCCGTACGGCAGCGCCAGCAGCGCGGCGATCCGGTGCCCGAGCCAGGCGTCGACGTCGTCGACCCCCACCAGGTGCTCGGCGCACTCACCGGCCAGGTCGAGCACCGCCGCGGTCACGGTCGAGACGGCGGCGTCGACAGCGTCCATCGGGCCGGTCCAGGCCTCGACCACCTCGCTGGCCAGCTGCCACGACGCGGCCTCGGACAGCAGCCGGGCATCGGGCTCGACCCCGAGGCGCAGCCCGTGCTCGCGCACGATCCGGCCGGCGAAGGCGTGGTACGTCGACACGGTCACCTCACCGCCGAGCGCGGCGCCGACCTCGCTCGCGCCGTCGCCGACCTCGTCGTCGCGGGTGGTGGGCGCAGTCCACAGTCCCGTGGTCCGCAACCGTCGCAGGCGCCGGCGCACGCGGTCCGAGAGCTCACCGGCGGCCTTGCGGGTGAAGGTCAGGCCCAGCACCTCGTCGGGGTGCACGTCCCCCCCGGCGACGAGCCACACGACGCGCGCCGCCATCGTCTCGGTCTTGCCCGACCCCGCCCCCGCCACGACCAGCAGGGGCTGCAGCGGCGCCTCGATCACCTCGCGCTGCTCGTCGGTCGGGGTCGGCTGGCCCAGCGCCATGGCGATGTCGACGGCACCCGGCCGGGACCCACGCTGACTGGGCACCGGGTGCGTGCTCACTGGGTCACTGCGCACCGGGTCACTGCTCGCTCGGTCACTGCGCACCGGGTCACCGCTCGCTCGGTCACTGCGCACCGGGTCACTGCGCACCGGGTCACTGCTCACTGGGTGACCGGCCGGCCGTCGCCGGTGGCCGGGCAGCAGCCGCGCAGCGAGCACCGGCCGCACAGGTCGTTCACCACGGCGGGGAACTCTCGGCCCGCCATGGCGGCGCTGACCCGCGCCAGCAGCCGCATCGCCCAGTCGGGGTCGTCCGCCTCCACCAGCGCGCTCTGGTGCTGCTGCTTGGGCCGCACCGTGGGCACGCCCAGGTGCACCAGCGTCGCCCCCGCGCTGCGCGCCGGGACCCCGTCGGTGAAGCCCCCGCGCTCGACGGCGAGCTGGTAGACGCCCAGCTGCGCGTGCTCGCGAACCTGTTCGCCGGTGGGCGCGTTCTTGCCGGTCTTGAGGTCGACGACCCGCAGCCCGCCCTCGGCGTCGCGCTCGAGCCGGTCGACGCGACCAGCCAGCAGCGCCGCGCCCTCGGGCAGGTCGACCTCGACCTCGAAGTCCCGCTCGACGTCCACCAGCGACCAGGTGCGGCGCTCGGTGGCCAGGTAGGTGCCGAGCTTGGCGATCATCAGCTCGAGCCGGGCGCGCTCGGTGTCGGCAGCCCAGCCGGCGCCGAGCCCGAGGCGCGCCCAGCGCCGGTGCAGCTCGTCGGTGAGGGTGGCCGTGTCGGCGTCCGGTAGGTCGGCCGCGATCTCGTGCACGAGGTTGCCCAGACCCTGGGCCAGCGAGCTGGCCGATCTGCCGCCGGCGCTGGCCAGCAGCCAGCGCAGCGAGCAGCGCTCGAACTCCTCGACGCGCGAGGGCGAGACCCGCACCGGGCCCGGCACGCGCAGCGCACCGTCGTCGGTGGTCGGCTCGAGGCCGTACCAGTCCAGGGGGTCGGCGCCGGGGACGCCCGCCTCGGCCAGGCGCGCGAGGTGCTGCGCGGCGGCGGCAGCCTCGAGAGTCCGCGCCGGGTCGGTGCCCGCGAGCGGGTCGGTCACCGCCTGGCGCAGCCGCGCCACCAGGCCCGGCAGCGACAGCGGTCGGGGTGCGGGCGTGATCACCCGCTGGCCCTGCTCGTCGAATCGCTCGTCGAGCCGCTCGATGGACCCCTCGTGCAGACCAGCGCCCGGATGGTCCGGCGGCGGGTCGACGAGATCGACCAGGTCGGACGGCTGCTCGTCCTCGTCGCGCACCGCGGTGACGACCAGCCGCTCGCTCGCCCGGCTGACGGCGACGTGGAACAGCCGGGTCTCGTCCTCGCGCACGGCACGGCGGGCGGCCTGGGCCGAGCGGAAGCGGTCGGTGAGCACGTCGACCAGGTCCTGCGAGCCGAGCAGCGAGCCGCGGGCCCTGAGGTCGGGCCAGACCCCCTCCTGCACCCCCACCACGACCACGACGCGCCACTGCTGGCCGGCGGCGGCGGCGGGGGTCACCAGGGCGACGGCGTCCTGACCCTCGCCGCGCTCGGTCAGGGTGTCGCCGGGCACCTCCTGGCCGCGCAGGTGCTGGACGAACGCAGCCGGCGGGGCCAGCGGCAGCCGGTCGGTGAACCGCGCCGCGGCATCGAACAGCGCCACGACGGCGTCCAGGTCGCGGTCGGCGCGAGCCCCGGACGGTCCCCCGGACAGTGCCGTCCGCTGCCACACCCCGGCCAGCCCGGTGGCCGCCCAGACAGCCCACAGGACGGTCTCGGCGCTGGTCCCGGCGGCGGTGGCCGCCAGGCGTCCGGCGTCCAGCGCGCGCGTGACCCGCCGCGGCGGCGCTGACGGCGAGGCGTCGACCGACGCGAGCAGCGCCGGGTCGAGCAGGGCGGCCACCAGCAGCTCGTCGCTGGGTCGACCGCCACCACCGCCGATCTCGTCGGCGCGCAGCGCGCGGCGCAGCCGGCGCAGCGCCACCGCGTCAGCGCCGCCCAGCGGCGAGGTGAGCAGGTCGACGGCCCGCTCGGCGCTCAGCGGGCCCGGGTCACCGGCCGCGAGCGCCAGGGCCACCTCGAACGCGTCGAGCAGCGGCACGACCGCGGGCTGGTCGCGCACCGGCAGGTCGGTGAGGGGCACGGCCACCGGGACGCCGGCCGAGGCCAGCACCCGGCGCAGCGTCGCCGAGCGCGCGCCGCTGCGCACGATGACCGCCATGTCCGACCACGCGACGTCGCGCTCGAGGTGCTCGCGGCGCAGCAGCTCGCCGACGAACGAGGCCTCGTGGACGCCCGAGCGCAGCACGTGGACGGACGCCCGACCCGCCGGCGCACCGCGCAGCGGCACGACCTCGCGATGCGCCGCGGTGCCCACCACCCCGATCCGGTCGGCGACCCGGCGGGTGACCGCCTGCAGCTGCGACCCCTGGCGCCACTGGTGGGTCAGGTGCACCACGGGCACGGCACCGGACGACGTCAGCGGCGGCCCGCCACCGACCAGCAGCGCGGGGTCGGCGCCGCGGAAACCCTGCGTCGAGGCGTCGGGGTCACCCACCAGCAGCAGCGGGCCACCCGGCCCGGCGACCAGCCGGAGCAGGTCGGCGGCAGCGGGTGTCAGCTCGTGGGCGTCGTCGACCGCGATGAACCGGGCCTGGGCGCGCACCCGGCGCAGCAGCTCGGCGGCGACCGCGGGCTCACCGGCCGCCGTCCCCGCGATCGAGGCGGGGTCGTAGGCGCGCGGCGTGGCCA
>JACMOY010000354.1 GCA_014377795.1 Actinomycetota bacterium
CCCGGGCCCTCGCCGACGCCACCCGGCCCGACATCCTGCGCCGCGCCCTGACCGGGACCGCATCGGTGTCACAGCTCGCCGCGGCGGCCCAACCACGATTCGGAAGGCCCAAGGGGTGCTTGACCGGTACGAGCAGATCTGGCGCCACCGCATCGACCAGCCCGACGCGCTGCTCGTCGAGGACTGAGATCAGGAGACAGTTATGCCCATCACGTCCACCACCAACGACGCCGCCGCACTGACCATCACCGTGGTCGCCGCCTTCGCAGCCGAGCCGCTGCGGCTGCTGGGCCCTGACGGGTGGACGATGCCGAAGGCAGCCTGCTCACCCTGGCCATGACGTTCCCGGACATCCAGACCCGTGACGCCGTCCTCGCCACCGGGATGACCGGGGGGATGGAGACCAGCTTCGCGCGCCTGGAGACCCAGGTCCTGTCGGGTTAGGGTCGGCATCATGACGACTCTGAGCGAGCGCGCCTCGACGCTGATGGACCTGCACACCGCCCCCGAGATCCTCACGCTGACCAACGTCTGGGACGTCGTGTCGGCGACGGTCGTCGCTGGGACGCCCGGGGTCACCGCGCTGGCCACCGCGAGCCACTCGATCGCCGCGACCTTCGGTTACCCCGACGGCGAGAAGATCCCGCTCGACCTGCACCTGGACATGGTCGGCCGGATCTGCGCTGCGGTCGACCTGCCGGTGAGCATGGACCTCGAGGGTGGCTACATGAACCCGGGCGAGACCGCGCGACGCGCGATCGCTGTGGGCGTCGTCGGTGGCAACCTGGAAGACCAGATGAAGCCGCTGGACGAGGCCGTGGTAGCCGTCGAAGCCGTTCTGGCGGCGGGGCGCGACGCCGGCATCGACTTCGTCCTCAACGCCCGCACCGACACCCTGCTGCGCGCCGCCCCCGGCGCCGACCGCCCCGAGCTGCTGGCCGAGGCCACCCGGCGCTGCCAGGCGTTCCTGGACGCCGGCGCTCCCGTCGTCTTCGTGCCCGGGCTGCTGGCCCGCGACGAGATCGCCCAGCTGGTCGAGGCGCTCGGCCGTGGCCGGTTGTCCGTGATCTCGGTGCCAGGGAAGGCGTTGTCGGCCAGCGAGCTCCAGGCGCTGGGTGTCGCGCGGGTCTCGACCGGCCCGCACGCCCAGCGGGTCGCGCTCACCGCGCTGCAGGACGCCGCGGCGGCGATGGTCGGCGGCGGGACGCTGCCCGAGGGCACCCGCCCGCTGAACTGACGACGGGCGTCGTCGCGCTGCAGGGGGTCGGCATACTGACGCCCATGAGCTCGAGCATCGACATCGGACCCTTTGCGACCAGTCTGGGCCTGCAGCTCGACGTCGCCGACGGCGACCAGGTCGTCGCCGACTGGGTCGTCGGGCCGCACCTGCTGCAGCCGCACGGGATCCTGCACGGCGGGGTGCACTGCAGCGTCGTCGAGACCCTGGCCAGCGTCGGTGCCGCGCTGTGGCTGGGCGACCGCGGCCGCGTCGTCGGGGTGTCGAACACCACCGACTTCTACCGCGCGACCACCGAGGGACCGCTGCGCTCGACAGCGCTGCCGGTGCACCGCGGTCGTTCGCAGCAGGTGTGGCGTGTGCAGACCACCGACGGCAGCGACCGGCTGGTCGCCCAGGGTCAGGTGCGGTTGCAGAACCTCAGCTGAGGGCGTCGAGGCGGGCCCGCCCGGCGTCGGTGATGACGCGGTCCTGGCGGTCCGTGGCCAGCAGCGGCGGGTCCCCGTTGTAGAGCCGGGCCAGGGCCGCCGGGTCGAGGCCGACCTCACGGGCCGCCTGGTGGGCCTCGAGGCGGTGCATCCGGCCGCCGGGGGCTGCGGCGACCCGCCGCAGGAGGTCGCGATCGGGATCGTCGCTCGCCGGCGGGTTCGCCGAACCCGCCGTCCCCTGCCAGGTGCGCTGGGGGAACCGGCGCAGGTACTCGTTCTCGAGCTCGAGCATCCGCGTGGTGTGGTGGGCGAACTGCTCGGCGCTGCCGTGCAGGAACACCCAGTTGCGGGTGTCGTGCGCCTGCTTGCCCTGAGCCGCGAGCTCGTCGTCGCTCAGCTGCTCGGCCGGCCGGCCCAGCACGTCGTCGTCAGCCACCGATACCTCCTGGTGTGTCGATCCGGCGCAACCCCGTGCGGTAGCGCTCGGCGTTGGCCGTGTACTCCTGCACCGCGAAGTCGATCCAGGCCGACTGTGTCGCGGGGTCGAGCGGCCGCAGCCGCGCTGGGACGCCGACCGCGAGGTGACCAGGCGGCACCTGCAGCCCCTCGGGCACCAGAGCCTGGGCCCCCACGACCGATCCGGCCTGCACCACAACCCGGTTGAGCACCACGGATCCCGACCCGATCAGGCACCGGTCCTCGACGGTGCACCCCTCCAGGTGCGCGTTGTGGCCGACCACGCACTCGGCGCCGACGATCGTGGGCCACTCCTGCGTGGTGTGCAGGACCGTTCCGTCCTGGATCGACGTGCGGTCGCCGACGACGATGAACCCGTAGTCGGCGCGCAGCACGGCGCCGGGCCACACCGACGCCTGCGCACCGAGCCGGACGTCCCCGATCAGCACCGCGTCGGGGTGGACGTAGGCGCTGGGGTGGATCTGCGGGGCCACGTCGTCCAGGGCGTAGACCGGCACGTCAGGCCCCGGCGACCAGCGGTGTGTCGACGCCGATCGCCCCGGTCTTGTGCGCTCCGCCGGGTGCGCCCAGCGGCGCGTCGCGCCCGGGCAGGGCCTCGACGAAGAACCGACGGTTGTCCTCGACGTGGTCGGTGTGCTCGTCGGCGACGCGACGGTCCTGGCTGATCGCCTCGACCGGGCACACCGGCTCGCAGGCGCCGCAGTCGATGCACTCCTTGGGGTTGATGTACAGCTTGCGCTCGCCCTCGTAGATGCAGTCGACCGGGCACTCCTCCATGCAGGACTTGTCCATGATGTCGATGCACGGTGCGGCGATGACGTACGGCACGGTGGCCTCCTGCCTGCGGGGGCGGTGGGTGGGGGCGGGGTCAGGCAGGGACCAGCGCGCCGAGGTCGGTGGAGTGGCCAGGGAACAGGTGGGCTGCGGGGTCGAGGTGCACCGCCGCGTTGTTGACGGCGGTCGCCACCTCGCCGAACCCGACCGCGATCAGCCGCACCTTGCCGTCGTAGTCGTTGACGTCCCCCGCCGCGAATACGCCGGGGAGGTTCGTGCGCATGGCGGAGTCGACCACGAGGTGGCGGTTGTGGTGCAGCTCCAGACCCCACTCGCGCAGCGGCCCGAGGTTCGCCGTGAACCCCAGGGCAGCCACCAGCCGCTGGCACGCCAGCGTCTGCGGTTGCTCGCCCTTGACGGTGACGACGACGGCCTCGAGCGCGTCGCCGCCCACCGTCTCGCTCACCTGCGCGTTGGTCACCACCCGGACGTCCGTGGCGCGCAACGCCTGCACCGACCCCGGGTGGGCCCGGAAGGTCTCGCGCCGGTGCACCAGCGTGACGCTGCGCGCGACCGGATGCAGCATGAGCGCCCAGTCGACCGCGCTGTCGCCGCCGCCAACGACCACGACGTCGGTGTCGACGTAGGCCTGCGCCGACGACACGAAGTACTCGAGCCCGCGACCGAGCAGCTGCCCGCCGGCCGGCAGCGGACGCGGCGTGAACGTGCCGATGCCGCCGGTGACGACGACGGCGCGGCAGGTGACCTCGGTGCCGCTGCCGGTGGTGACGACGAGCAGGTCGGGGCCGTCATCCACGACCGTGCGCTCGAGCCGCTGGGCCTCCTGCCCGAGCAGGTACAGCGGGTCGTACGCCGCCGCCTGCTCGACCAGGTTGCTGATCAGCCGTCGCCCGGTGACGCTGGGAAAGCCTGCGACGTCGTAGATCTGCTTCTCGGGGTAGAGGGCGCTGACCTGGCCACCGACCTGGCTGAGCGAGTCGACCACCGCGACCGACAGCCCGCGCACGCCCGCGTAGAACGCGCCGTACAGCCCCACGGGCCCGGCCCCGACGATCAGCAGGTCGACGTCGACGGCGCTCACGGGCGCACCTGCTCGGCGACCAGCTGGCGCACCTTGAACCGCTGCAGCTTGCCGGTCGCGGTCTTGGGCAGGTCGCCGACGAAGACGATCGACCGCGGGCTCTTGAAGTGGGCCAGGCCGTCGCGGCACCACGCGATCAGCTCGTCCTGGGAGACCGGAGCGGTCGTCACGACGCACGCGACGGGTTTGTCGAGCCCCTCGGCGTCGGGGCAGCCGACGACCGCGGCCTCGGCGACCAACGGGTGCTCGAGCAGGCGGCCCTCGACCTCGCTCGGCGTGACCCAGATGCCGCCGGCCTTGATCAGGTCGTTGCTGCGGCCGAGGCAGACGTAGTACCCGTCCGCGTCCTGGGCGTAGGTGTCGCCCGTGTTGAGCCACTCCCCGACGAACACCTGCCGGGTGGCAGAGGTGTTGCGCCAGTAGCCCAGGGCGTTGGACTGGCCGCGAACGAAGAGCGTTCCCGGTTGACCGGGGGCGACGAGGAGGCCGTCGGTGCCGCGCAGCTCGAGGTCGTACCCGGGCACGGCGACTCCGGTCGTCCCGGGGCGGATGTCGTCCGGGCGGTTCGACAAGAAGATGTGCAGCGCCTCGGTCGAGCCGATGCCGTCGATGATGTCGACGCCGAAGCGGGCGGTGAACCGCCGCTGCAGCGGCGCGGGCAGCGGCTCACCCGCGGACGTCGCGAGCCGCACCGAGGCGAAGGTGTCGTCGGGCAGGTCGCTGGAGCACAGGTGGGCGAAGAACGTGGGCACGGCACAGAATAACGTGGGCCTCTCACGCGCCATCCGCTCGGCCACGACGTCGGCGCTGGGCCGCCGGGGCTCGAGCATCGTGGTGGCACCGACGGCGAGCGGGAACAGCGCCGAGCTGCCCAGGCCGTAGGCGAAGAACAGCTTGGCAACCGAGAGCACGACGTCGTCAGCGGTGATGCCGAGGACCTGCGCACCGTAGGTCTCGCAGACGTGCCGGATGTTGGCGTGCCGGTGCATCGCGCCCTTCGGTGACCCCGTCGTCCCCGAGGTGTACAGCCACAGGGCCCACGCGTCTTCGTCGGTGTCGGCGACCGCCGTGCTGGACGTCGCGCCGAGGGCGGTCAGCTCGTCCCACGTGCGCGCCCGGACACCCTCGGGTACGACGGCCCCGGGGTCGGCCAGACCCGTCACGACGAGGTGCTCCACGTCTGGGGCGAACGTGAGCGCCTCGCGGACTGCACCAGCGAACGCCGTTGTGGCGCAGACGACCCGCGCGCCGGAGTCGGCGAGGATCGCGCCCAGCTCGTGCGGCTGCAGCATCGTCGAGACCGGCACGGCCACGACGCCGGCGCGGAACGCCCCGAGGATGCCGGTGAGCAGCTCGACGTCGTCGGCCATGACGAACGCGATCCGGTCGTCACGGCGCAGGCCGATCGCCCGCAGGGACGCGGCGACCTCGCCGGTGAGCGCGGCGGGCTCGGCGTAGGTCAGCGTCCGGCTCGGCCCGCGCACCGCCGTACGGTCGCTGCGGCCCTCGTCGACGTGCCGGTCGACCAGCCAGGACGCGGCGTTGAAAGCGGTGCGCACCTCAGACCCGCTTCAGGTCGTAGTCGCCGCGACGCCCCGAGCCGTATCGGCGCAGCGCTCCGTCGGGGCCAGAAGCGTTGGGGCGCAAGAAGATCCAGTTCTGCCACGCCGTCAGCCGGCCGAACACCTTGGTCTCGAGGGTCTCGGGGCCGACGAACCGGTGGTTGGCCTCCATGCCGGTGAGGGAGTCCGGTGAGAGCGAGGCGCGCTCCTCGAGCGCGATGCGCAGCTCGTCCTCGAAGTCGAGGTCGTCCAGCGCCAGCGTCACCAGACCGACCTGGTCGGCGGCTGCGGCGTCCAGCCGCTCGCCGGTGCGGGCGAGGGCCGCGGCGAGGTCGTCGTCGTGCCCCCAGAACCGGGACGCCAGGCGCGAGAGGCCGTTGCCCATCGGGAAGGCGCCCGCGTTGGACGCGGTCATGACGAGGACGGCGGGGTCGGCGTCCGGGTCGACGTCCTCGTAGACGCCGTCGAGCACGTACTGGCGGTCGCAGGCGAGGGCCAGCTCGAGGAGCAGGCCGGCGAAGCAGCTGCCGGGCTCGATGACGGCGAACAGGCTGCGGCTGGTGACGTCCAGCCGCTTGAGGGTGCGCTTGTAGTAGTGCCGCACCTCGGCGACGAACCAGTCGTCGGCGAGCTCGGCCAGCTGCGCGTCGTAGGCAAGAACCGCGTCGACGTCGCCGGCCGTGCGCAGCACCCAGGTGCCGAGGTCGACCTCGTTGGTGCGCAGGTGCAGCACCAGGTCGTCCAGGGCGCGGGTGAGCGCCAGCGGCCAGTAGTCGACGCCCTGCGCGAGGACGGCGGCGGCGTCGGCGGGTGCGGCCGCGGCGGGCCCGTGCACGGTGACGTCGACCCGGCGTCCGGCCCGGTCGATGCGGGCGCTCAGGTGGGGGTAGGTGATGGTGTCGCCGTCGACCTCGCGGGCGAGGGGAGTGAGGTGGACCCCCTCGGCGCCGGTCGGCCGGTGCGACCCGGCCGCGGCGTCCGTGGCCCGGCGCAGCACCTCGGCGTCGAAGGCGCCGCGTGGGACGGTCGCGTCGACCAGGCCCCACTCGACGGCGGTCGACCCGCGATACCCCTCGGCCCGGGTGGCGAACAGGTCCGCCCGGTCCTTGCGCACGTGGCGCTTGTCGACGACCCGGGTCAGGCCGCCGGTGCCGGGCAGGACGCCGAGCAGTGCGACCTCTGGCAGCGACACGGTGCTCGACCCGTCGTCGACCAGGA
>JACMOY010000355.1 GCA_014377795.1 Actinomycetota bacterium
CGCGACGTCGCCGAGCACCTCGGCGCAGTCCAGGCCAGGAGGCCTGCGCTGCAGCACCGTGACGGTGTCACCGCGAGCGATCAGCGCCTGCGCGATGCCCCGTCCGAGCATCCCGCTCGCCCCGGTGACGAGCACCCTCACGAGCCGGCCAGCACGTCGGCGGCCCAGCGGGCCACCGCGGCGCGGTCGACCTTGGAGGCGTGCCGGATGTCGACCGGTAGCGCCTCGCGCACCAGCACCGCGGCGACGGCCGTGCCGGCCGCGGCGCGCACCCGGTCGGTCAGCGCGAGCCCGGCGACCGGCGATCTGGTCGAACTGGCCTCGGGCACCACGACGACCGCGACCGCTTGGGTCCCAACGGGTCCGACCCCCACGACCGCTGCTGCCCGCACCTCGTCCAGCGCCTCGACCCGCTGCTCGACACCCACCGGGGTCAGGGGCCCGCCGGGCGTCGTGACCACGTGCTGCAGCCGGCCCTCGACCCACAGCCGGCCCTCGGCGTCCAGGTGGCCGACGTCGCCGGTGCGATGCCAGCCGGGGTCGCGGCTGCTGCTGCGCTCGGTCGCCCACAGCGCGTCGTAGTGGTCCTTGACGTGCGGCGCCCGAACGCACACCTCACCGGTCACTTCAGGCCGGTCCGTCAGCTCGCCGTCGGCGGCACCGGACGACGACAGCGGGCTGACCCGCACGTCGACCCCGGGCAGCGGCCGGCCGACGCACACGCCGTCGCCCGCGCCGGCGGCGGCCAGCTGCGGCAGCGAGACGCCAGTGACCGGCGGCGCCTCGGTCATGCCGTAGGGGGTGTGCAGCTCGGCCTGCGGCAGTAGCCGCTGCACCGACCGCAGCAGCGGCAGGCCCACCGGAGCGCCGGCTGACATGAGCAGCCGGACACCATCCAGAGCGTTACGGTGCAGCGCTTGCAGGACATCGCCGGTCGCGACGACGTTGCGCAGTGCGGCTGGCGAGGCGAAGACGACGGTGGCGTCGACCGCGGCGACGGCGTCGGCCAGGGCAGCGGCGGTCAGGCTCGCAGGCCGGGTGACGTCGACGTCGGGCACCGCCGAGGCGATGCCCAGCGCCGGGCCGTAGATCGCGAACGGGGCGAACGCCGCGACCAGCCGGTCGTCGCGGGTGAGCGCGTAGGTGCGGCGGATCAGGTCGACCTGCGCCTGCACCTGCCGGTGCCGGTAGGCGACGCCCTTGGCCGGGCCGGTGGCCCCCGAGGTGAAGACGACCGCGCACCCGGCCGCGTCGTCCGGCTCGGGCAGCGGCGCAGTTCGGCGCGCCAGGGTGACCAGGTCGTGGCGCACCCCCGGCAGCGGGCGGGTGGCGATGCGCGTGCCGGGCAGCCGCATCGCGCGCGCTGCCGCCAGCCCCCGCGCGGTGCCGATCACGTGGTCGACCGAGGCGCCGCGCAGCGCCCGTCCCATGCCGCGCAGGCCCAGCCCGCGGTCGGCCACGACGATCACCGCACCGGCCCGCCACACGGCGTACACCGCGGCGGTGAGGTCAGCCGAGGGCGGAACCAGCAGCGCGACCCGCTCGCCGGGACCCACACCGGCGGCGACCAGGCCCCCGGCCAGCGCCATCACCCGATGGTGCAGCTGGGCCCAGCTGACGTGCACCCCGCCGACCTCGACGACGGCGGGCCCGCCGTCCATGCGCCGCGCCTCGAGCTCGGCCCACAGCGGCGGGTGCTGCGCAGCCACGACCGGTGCGGCAGCGGGGGTCTGCAGCTCGCCCAGCCACTGGACCAGGTCGGTGGCGTACTGCGGTGCGTCCTCGGTGACCAGGTGCGAGGCGCCCTCGTACCGGTGCAGCTGCGCCTGCGGCAGGCGCTCACGCAGGTCGCGCAGGTGCGCCTCACCGAACACCGGGTCGCGCGGACCCCACAGCAGCAGCGCCGGGACGTCGAGGCTGGCGATGCCGTCGGCGATCGCGTCCAGCGCGGGCCTGCTGGGGTGGCCGTGGGCGAACGGGATGTCGGCGACGAAGTCGCCCACCGCGCCCCGGCGTTCGGCGCCAACGTAGGGGGCCGCGAACGCGTCACGCACCGACGCCGCCAGGGCCGGGCGCGACAGGGCCGTCGTCGCCCGGACGAAGGCAGGGGTGCGCACGCACGCGAGCGGCCGGACGCCGGGCAGGTGGGCCAGGCGGATCAGCGCCGGCCCCGCGCTGCCCTGCGGCTGGTGCACGGCGGTGTTGGTGAGCACCACCCCGCGCAGCTGGTCGCGGTGGGCCAGCGCCCAGCCCAGCGAGACCGGACCGCCCCAGTCGTGGGCGACCGTGACGACCGGCCCGGTGACGCCCAGGGCGGCCGTCAGTCGACCGAGGTCGTCGACGCGCTCGGCCAGGGTGCGCGGACGGTCCAGCCGCTGCGACCAGCCCATGCCGAGCTGGTCGACGGCCAGCACCCGCCAGCTCGGCGGCGCGGCCGCGACCAGCCCGCGCCACAGGTAGGACCAGGTGGGGTTGCCGTGGACGCACAGCAGCGTGCCGACCTCGGGCTCGTCGGCGGGGTGGGTGTCGAGCAGGTGCCACACCCGGTCGACCCCGTCGGCGTCGGCCACCCGCACCAGGCGCGACCACGAGGGGTCCAGGCCCGGGAGCGTCCGCGGGGGCAGTCGCGCGCCCGCCGAGGTCACCTGCACGGCAGCGGCGCGCTCACCAGGCCAGCTCGAGGCACGACGCGTTCAGCCCCGAGCCGATCCCCATCAGCAGCACCCGCTGCCCGGCCTCGAGGGTCTCGGCCTGGGCGGCCAGCGTGGTCGGCACCGAGGCCGGCCCGATGTTGCCGCGGGTCGGGAAGGTGCGCGGCACGCGGTCGGGGTCGATGCCCAGGCGGGCGCACAGCGCCTGGGTGTGCACCTGCGAGATCTGGTGGATGACGTAGCTGTCCATCCCGTCAGCCCAGTCGAACTGCTCGGCGGCGGCGTCCCACAAAGCGGCGGACAGGTCGAGCCCGGCGTCCAGCAGGCCCTTGGTGTCGGTGTGCATCTCACCGACGTCGCCGACGCACAGCTCGTGGTGCTCGCTCGCGGCGCGGGTGACGCCGCCGATGACCCGGTGACCCTCGGGGTGGGCGCCCGCCCGGCCCAGCACCATCGCGGCCGCGCCCGACCCGAGGGTGAGCGAGGCGAACTGCGAGAGGACCTCGCGGGCCGTGCTGGTGGGGCGGTTCAACCGCTCGATGGTGCTCTCGTGGATGGTGCGGGCGTCCTCGCCGTTGACGACGAGGGCGTAGTCGATCTGGCCGGTGTCGATCATCGCCGCCGCCAGCTGCATGCCGTTGACGAAGCCGAGGCACGCGTTCGAGACGTCGAAGTTCTGGCACGAGGACGGCAGGCCGATCGCGTGGTGCACACCGACCGCCGTCGACGGCTCGAGGTGGGCGCGGCTGACCGAGGTGTTGACCATCAGCCCGACCCGGGCCGGGTCGACCCCGGAGTCCGCCAGCGCCTTCTCACCCGCCATGGCCGCACCGTCGGCGAACGTCACACCCTCGGACCACCAGCGTCGCTCGTGGATGCCGGCCAGCTTCTCGAGCATCCCGGCGCGCAGCCCCACCCGGGCGTAGGTGTCTGCGAGGCGCGCGTCGAGCTCGTCCGACGTCACGACCACCGGGGCGTCGATCGCGCAGACCGACAGCACGGCGGTGTTGCTCGGGCGAAAGACAGCGTTGCCGCTCATCCAGTTCCTCTCGCGTCGCCGACGACGGTGGTCGTCGGCGCAGTTCCTCACGGCCCCGGGTGCGTGGCGTGGTCCGACGACGGTACGCGGTGAGCGCGCCCGAGGCGTACCGAGCCCGCACCAGACGTCACCGAAAACCCACCCCAGCGCTACCCCAGCGAGTCCAGACCGCGCAGCAGCGCCACCAGGCCCGTCTCGTCGAGCAGGTCGACCGGCCGCACGGTCTGCCCGGTCGAGGCGTAGAAGAACGCCGCACCGACCTGGTGCAGCGGGATGGAGTGCAGCCGCGACCAGGCCAGGCGATACGCCGCCAGCTGCACCGCGCGCGCCGCGGCCTCGCGCCCGGACGGCGGCGGGCCGGTCTTCCAGTCCACGACGTCGACGCCGCCGTCGTCGCGGGCCAGGACGGCGTCGACCCGGCCGCGGACGATCGTGCCGTCGACCGGGGTCTCGACCGCTGCCTCGACCGCGACCACGGACCGCACGGCCCACTCGCTGGCCAGGAAGTTGCGCTGCAGCGTGGCCAGCTCGGTGTCGGCGGCCGCGAGCTCGTCGACCGCCCCGGGCAGGTCGTCCAGGTCGACCATTGCGGGCGACCCGAGCCGCTGCTCGACCCAGGCGTGGAAGGCGGTGCCGCGGCGGGTCGCGGCGATCGGCTCGCGCGGCATCGGCCGACGCACCTGCAGCGCGAGGGCCTGCGGGTCGGCCGCCAGCTGCACCAGCCGCGACGCCGAGATGTGCGTCGGCAGCGCCGCGACGACGTCGCGCGAACGGCCGCGGTCGCGCTCGGCCAGAAGCACATCGACCTCCCACGCCCAGCGCTCGGCGCGCGACCCGGCGTCCGGCCGGCCCGCCGGGTCGCCCAGGTGGCCCGCGTCGAGGGCGTCGCGGCGGACCTGCTGGGCCGCGTGCACCGCCGCGGCCCCCGCCTCGACGCCGGCGCGACGGCGTCCGAGGGGGTCACCGGGCCAGGTGACGCTGCGGGCCGTGGCGGTGCGGGGGTTGGGGGTGCCGCCAGGTGGCAGGGCGGCGACGGGCCCCACGTCGACGGCGGCCAGCCCGGCCAGCTCGTCGGCGAACCGCGACCGCAGCCGGGGCGTGGCGCCCTCGGACCAGACGTGGCTGGTCAGGAGCAGGCTGCGCCGGGCGCGGGTGAGCGCGACGTACGCGAGCCGGCGCTCCTCGTCCAGCTCGTGCTGCCCGCCGCGAAGGCGCAGCTGCTCGATCGCACCCTCGACGTCGGACTGGTCCCCCACGGCCGACCATCGGACGTCGGGCAGCGCGTCGGCGTCACCGCGCAGCTCGTGCGGCAGCGAGCCGAGGTCGGCCAGCCACCCGGCGTCCTTGACGTCGCCCACCTGCCAGGTCGTGCCGTCGTGGCGGGCCCGGGCGCCGTGCGCCGGGAAGGTGCCCTCGACCAGCCCCGGAACGGCGACGACGTCCCACTCCAGGCCCTTGGCGGCGTGCACGGTCATCAGCTGGACGGCGTCGGCGTCGACCTCGGCCCGGCCCTGCTCGAGACCGCGTTCGCGCGCCTGGGCCGCATCGAGCCAGGCCAGGAACGCGCCGAGGGTGGGGCGGTCGGCGCTGGCGGCGAAGTCACCGGCGACCTGGGCGAGCGCGTCGAGGTGGGTGCGCGCACCGGCCGGGCGCACCCCCGGACGGCTGGCGACCTCGACGTCGAGCAGCAGCGCCCGCTCGGTCTCGACCACCAGGTCAGGCAGCGCCAACCCGGTGCGGCCGCGCAGCGCGCGCAGCGTCCCGGCGAGCCGGGCCAGGCGCTGGCGGGCCGGCGCCGAGAGCCCGCGGCCGTCGCGGTCGACCCAGGCCGAGGGCGGCAGCTCGTCCAGGGCCTCACCCAGGCTGGCCTCGTCGACGACGTCGGCCAGGACGACGACGTCGGGGTGAGTGCCGGTGACCGGACGCTCGCCCCGGTGGGTGCGCCGGCGGTGCAGCTCGCGCGACCAGGACCCCAGCGCCACGAGGTCGCGCGGACCCAGCCGCACCCCGGCGCCGGCCAGCAACCGCATCAGGCGGTCACCGCGGCTGGGGTCGTGCACGACGTGCAGGGCGGCCAACACGTCGGTGACCTCGGGTGTGGTGA
>JACMOY010000356.1 GCA_014377795.1 Actinomycetota bacterium
CCGCCGCGCAGGACGACGTCGTCGTCGCACACGTCGGTCGCCAGCTCGTGCAGGTGGGGGGAGATCAGCACAGTGCGCCCTGCGTCGCCCGCCTCCCGCACCACCGTCATAGACGCGTCCACACCGAGCGGGTCGACGCCGTCGAAGGGCTCGTCCAGCAGCAGCACCGCCGGCTCGTGGAAGGCGGCGAGCACCACCGACATCCGCCGGCTCATGCCGTGAGAGAACCCGGACGTCACCCGGTCGCTGGCTCCGGTGAGCTCGTACCGGTCGAGCAGGTCCCGCGCGCGCATCGGCCACGCGGCGTCCATCCCGCGCAGGCGCGCCGCCCGCTGCAGGTGCTCCCACGGCGTGGCCCGCGGCACCAGGCCGCCGACGTCCGGGCAGTACCCGGTGCGTCGCTTGGCGTCGATCGGGTCGCGGCGGACGTCGACCCCGGCCACCCGCACCTCGCCAGAGGTTGCGGGCACGACGCCAGCGAGAACCTTCAGCGTCGTCGACTTGCCCGCGCCGTTGCGCCCGACCAGCGCGGTGGCCCGGCCCGCGCCGACCGACAGGTCGAGACCGTTGACGGCGTCGACGTCCCCGAACCGGACCGTCAGGGCGTGGGTCATCACCGCTGGCTCGGACACCTCACCAGTCTGCCCGGTGCCTCGGTGATCGCGGGCGCGATCAGCGGTAGAGCTCGTCGACCTCGTGCGCGAAGTCGCGCATCACCACCGAGCGCTTCAACTTCATCGACGGGGTGAGGTGGCCTGAGTCCTCGGTGAAGTCGACGACCAGCAGCCGGAACCGCCTGATCGACTCGGCCCTGCTGACGCTGTGGTTGGCGTCGTCGACCGCGCGCTGGATCTCGCTCAACACCGCCTGGTCACCGGCGGCCTCGTCGGCGCCCATCTGCGCGTGACCGTTGTTCTTCAGCCAGGTGGGGAGCATGTCGACGTCCAGGGTCACCAGGGCGCCGATGTAGGGCTTGCCGTCGCCGACGACGATGGTCTGCGAGACCAGCGGGTGCGCGCGCAGCCGGTCCTCCAGCACCGCCGGCGCGACGTTCTTGCCGTTGGCCGTGACGAGGATCTCTTTCTTGCGCCCGGTGATCGTCAGGTAGCCGTCACCGTCCAGGGCACCGAGGTCACCAGTGCGGAACCAGCCGTCGGTGAAGACCTCGTCGGTGGCTTCGACGTTGCGCCAGTAACGACGCATCACGTGCGGCCCCTTCACCAGCACCTCGCCGTCGTCGGCGATCCGGGTCGACACGCCCGGCAGCGGCAGCCCGACCGAGCCCACCTTGACCAGCTCGGGGGTGTTGACGGTGCTCGGCGCGGTGGTCTCGGTGAGGCCGTAGCCCTCGAGCACGCAGATGCCCGCGCCGCGGTAGAAGTGGCCGAGGCGCTCGCCGAGAGGCGCTCCGCCCGAGACGTTGTAGCGGATCCGCCCGCCCATCGCGGCGCGGATCTTGGCGTAGACGAGCCGGTCGAAAGCCGCGTGACGCAGGCGCATCGGGACGCTCACGGCGCCGGCGTCCAGTGCCTTGCTGTACGCGACGGCGGTCGCGGCAGCGAGGTGGAAGATCCTGCCCTTGCCGTCGGCCTCAGCCTTCTGCTCGCTGGAGTTGTAGATCTTCTCGAACACCCGCGGCACCGACAGCAGGTACGTCGGGCGGAAGTCGGCCAGGTCGGCGAGCAGGTTCTTGACGTCGCTGGAGTGCCCCACCCGGGCCCCGGCGCTGAAGCTGAGCACCTGGATGAAGCGGGCGAAGATGTGCGCCAGCGGGAGGAACAGCAGGGTCGACGCGTCGTCCGCGCTCACGACCTCGCCGAGCCGCGCGACGGTGTTGTCGGTCAGCGCCATGAAGTTCTGGTGGGTGAGCTCGCAGCCCTTGGGGCGGCCGGTGGTGCCCGAGGTGTAGATGATCGTCGCCAGGTCGTCCGGCCCCGCCGAGGTGCGCCGGGTGGTGAGCTGGTCGTCGTCCACCTCGGCCCCGGCAGCGACGAGGTCGTCCAGGCCGCCCGCGTCGATCTGCCACACGTCGACCAGGGCCGGTGCCTGGCTGCGCACCGACGAGACGACGCGGGCGTGCGCGGGGGTCTCGACGACGACCGCGACCGCGCCCGAGTCGGCGAGGATCCACTGCACCTGGTCGGCCGAGGACGTCTCGTAGACGGGGACGGTGACGGCGCCGGCGGTCCAGATCGCGAAGTCGACCAGCGTCCACTCGTAGCGGGTGCGCGACATCAGGGCGACCCGGTCACCCGGCGCGATCCCCGCGGCGATCAGCCCGCGGGCCACGGCCTCGACCTCGGCGCGGAACTCGGCCGCCGTCACGTCCTGCCAGCGGCCCTGGGTGCGGCGGCTGAACACCACCCGGTGGGCCCGCTCGTCCGCCTGGCGCACCACCATCGAGCTGAGGTTGCCCGTGGTCGCAAGGGGCACCAGCAGCGGGACCGTGAACTCGACCACGATGGTGCCTCCTTGCCCCGGACGTGACCACCAGCGTACCGACGGGCCGGTCGCGGAGCCTGAGGTTCAAGAGGGCCCGCCGATCTGCCGACGTCCCTACTCATGGCCAGCGCACCCGACCTGCCCACCGCCTGCCCCTCGTGCGGGGCGGCGGTGCGCACCGCCGTCGCCTGGTGCGGTCTGTGCTACGCCGCGCTGGTGCCGGCGCCCGCCGCGGCGGCGCAGGTCACCCTCGTCGAGCCCGTGACGGAGCGCATCCCCGAGCAGGCACCCCGGCGCGGCCGGCACAGTCGCGACGAGGACCACGAGCGGGCCGGCGCCGACACCGGCCCGGACGTCGACGCCGCGGTGCCGCCCTCGGACGCCGACGCGGATCTGGTCGCCGACCGGCTGCTCGCCGAGCTGGCCGCCACCCGCGACCCGCGGCCGGCGTGGATGGAGCGGCTGCCGAGCTCGACCGGCGGCCGCGTCGCGCTGATCGGCGGGGGGGTCGCGGTCGGCACGCTGCTGCTGGTGGCGGCCATGAGCCTGATCGGGCTGTTCCTGTGACCGGTGCCACGGCGGGGTAACCTTCACGGCGACCTGACCACGGCGCGTCCGCGGCCACGAACGCCGGCGAAAGGCACCACCCCCATGGCTGACCGCACCGAGTCGAGCATCCGCATCGACGCCCCCCCGGCCCAGGTGCTGGCCGTCATCGCCGACTTCGCGTCCTACCCGCAGTGGACCGGCGCGGTGAAGGAGGCCGAGGTGCTCTCCAAGGGCGCCGGGGGCAGGGCCGCCCGGGTCGGGTTCGTCCTGGACGCCGGGGCCATCAAGGACAGCTACCGGCTGGACTACACCTGGGCGGTCGCCAAGAACGGCACCGGCAGCGTGAGCTGGACGCTCACCGAGCCGGCGACGCTGCTGAAGGCCCTGGACGGCACGTACACGCTGGTCGAGGCTGCGTCAGGGACGTCCGTGACCTACCAGCTCACGGTCGACGTGAAGATCCCGATTCTCGGCATGCTCAAGCGCAAGGCCGAGAAGGGAATCATCGACACCGCGCTGAACGAGCTGAAGAAGCGGGTCGAGGGTTGACCGCCGCGCACGAGGGACTCGGCAGCGCTGCCGACGAGGCGGCCCGCCTCGCGGACGTGCTCGGCGGCTGGTTCAGCTCTGCCACAGCGGATGTGCAGGCCGACCATGACGACGTGACGTGCACGGCGTGCCCGCTGTGCCGGGGGATCGCCGCCGTGCGGTCGGTCAACCCCGAGGTCGTCGAGCACCTCAGCGCGGCGGCCGGCTCGCTGGTGGCCGCGCTGCGCGAGCTGCGCTCACCGGGGCCCGCGCGCGACGAGGGCCAGGCATGACGCTCACGATAGGGGTGGACGTCGGCGGCACCAAGATCGCCGCCGGTGTGGTCGACGAGCTCGGGACGCTGCTCGCGACCACGCGTCGCGAGACGCCGGCCACCGACCCCGAGATGATCGAGGCCCAGGTCGAGGACGCCGTCACCGAGCTGCGCGCGGGTCACGACGTCGCCGCTGTCGGCGTCGCCGCCGCGGGCTTCGTCAACTCGGTCACCGGCATGGTGCTGTTCGCGCCCAACCTGGCCTGGCGCGACGAGCCCCTGGGCGCAGACCTGAGGGCCCGACTCGGTCTACCCGTCACCATCGAGAACGACGCGAACGCCGCGGCGTGGGGCGAGTTCCGGTTCGGCGCGGCCAGCCACGTCCAGGACATGGTGCTGCTCACCGTCGGCACCGGCCTCGGTGGCGGCATCGTCAGCGAGGGACGCCTGCTGCGCGGTGCCGGTGGCCTGGGCGCTGAGATGGGCCACGTGCGGGTGGTGCCGGACGGCATCCGCTGCGGCTGCGGCAACCGCGGGTGCTGGGAGCAGTACGCCTCCGGGTCGGCGCTGGAGCGCGAGGCGCGTGAGCTCGTGGCGTCGGGCAGCCTGCACGCCGCCCGGCTGCTCGAGCTGTGCGATGGCAAGCCGAAGCGGCTGCGCGGCCGGATGGTCACCCAGGCCGCGCACGAGGGCGACCCGGCGTCCGTCGAGCTGCTGGCCGACCTCGGCACCTGGCTCGGCGAGGGGATGGCGTCGATGGCGGCCGTGCTCGACCCCTCCGTCTTCGTCGTCGGCGGCGGTGTCGTCGAGGCCGGCGACCTGCTCATCGAACCCGCGCGGCACGCCCTGGGTCGCAACCTGCCGGCGCGCGGGCACCGACCCGAGATCGAGGTGCAGGCCGCGACGCTGGGCAACGAGGCGGGGATGATCGGGGCCGGCGACCTGGCCCGGGCGGCGCTGTGAGCGAGCGTCGCGCCGAGGGCCAGCGGACGCTGCAGTCGTTGCAGCGCCCCGCGATCGGCGTCGACATCGGTGGCACCAAGGTGGCAGCGGGCCTGGTCGACACCGACGGGCGGGTGCTGCAGCGCGCGCGCCGCGAGACCCCGCACCGCAGCAAGAGCCCGCAGGTCGTCGAGGACACCATCGCTGAGGTGATCAGCGAGCTGCGCGACTACCGCGAGGCGATCGCCGTCGGCATCGGCGCGGCGGGTTTCGTCGACGCCACCCAGTCGTCGGTGCTGTTCGCGCCGCACCTGTCGTGGCGCCACGAGCCGCTGCGCGACGCCATGCGCCGCCGGGTGGGCCTGCCGGTCGTCGTCGAGAACGACGCCAACGCGGCGCTGTGGGCCGAGTGGCGCTTCGGCGCGGCCCAGGGCGAGGACAACGTCGTCTGCGTCAACCTCGGCACCGGCATCGGCGGCGGGGTCCTGATCAACGGCGAGCTGTACCGCGGCCGGTACGGCGTCGCCGGCGAGTTCGGCCACATGCAGGTCGTCGCCGGCGGGCACCGCTGCGAGTGCGGCAACCGCGGCTGCTGGGAGCAGTACGCCAGCGGGAACGCCCTGGTGCGTGAGGCCCGCGAGCTCGCGGCCGCCGGTTCGCCGGTGGCGCACAACCTGCTCGTCCGCGTCGACGGGGGCGCCTCGCGGCTGACCGGCCCCCTGGACACGGACGCAGCCAAGGACGGCGACCCCGCGGCCACCGAGCTGTTCGAGGACATCGGCCGCTGGCTCGGCATCGGGCTGGCCAACCTCGCGGCCGCGTTCGACCCCGGCCTGTTCGTCATCGGCGGTGGAGTGTCCGAGGCGGGCGAGCTGCTGCTCAACCCCGCGCGCGAGGCGTTCCGCCGTCAGCTGACCGGGCGGGGGTTCCGCCCCGAGGCGCGCATCATCCGCGCCCAGCTGGGCAACGAAGCCGGTCTGATCGGCGCAGCCGACCTGGCCCGCGACCGGGCGCGGATCTTCCGGCGTCGGCGCAGCCGGTCGGGTCGGCTCTGAGACCGTTGCGGTTGTTGACGTACAACGTCCACGACCTGACCGACGACGCGGCTGCAGTCGCGCACGTCATCCGCTCGTGCCGCCCCGACGTGGTCTGCCTGCAAGAGGTGCCGCGCCGGTTGGCGGCCGGACGTCGGGTGCGCCGCCTGGCGCGCGAGTGCGGTCTGCGCTGGTCGGCCGGGGGCCGGGGCAGCGGCGGCACCGCGGTGCTCACCGCGCCCGGTGTCGAGGTGATCTCCTCCGGGGTGGGGCGGCTGCCCGTGGCCGGCCCGCTGACCCGCACCCGGGGGTACTCGCTGGTGCGGCTGCGTGGCCTGACGGTCGTCAGCGTCCACCTCCCGCTGCGCGAGCACGAGCGGCTCGCGCACGTCGCCGCGGTGCTGCAGCGGCTGCGGGACGCCGGGCCGTGCGTCGTGGCGGGTGACCTGAACGAGCCGCCGGGCGGGCCGTCGTGGGCCGCCCTGGCCGCCCTGGTCACCGACCCCGGTGGGTGCGGGCCGACGTACCCGTCGCGCGCGCCCACCAGGCGGATCGACGCGGTGCTGGCGACCAGCGGCCTGGCCGTGACGCGGCTGGCGGTCGCGGGCCCGAGCGAGCAGCTGTGGCCGCAGGACCTGCGAGCCGCCAGCGACCACCTGCCGGTGATCGCCGAGCTGGCGGTCTGAGAGGTGATTCGTCTGCGCCGCTGGTGGTGTGTGTCAGTTCGGGCTGACTGGTTGGTGGCGGTCCAGACAGCTCATCGACTGCGAGACACACCATGCGTAGCGTGGTCATCACGGCACCTTCCCAGCCGGGCTGAAGCCCTGCGCGTTGGGCCAGAGACAGGCGTGGGTGCATCTGGTCACCCCATCCTTGCTGCACCCACGGCTGCACCGATGTACCGGGTGCTGGGCGCGCGTCGCCCGTCCCGGGCCCGTGTTGCTGACTGTAGCGGGGGGTTGCTTAAAGTTCTTCAAAATCGTTGTGCCAGAACAGTTCTGAGGGCCCGGGACTGTCGGTGGTGGCCGCTAGCGTGTCAGGCATGGACCAGTCGGGTGGGCAGCTGAGCGACACGCTCGTCGCCGTGCGCGACGCGGTTGCGGTCCTGCAGTCCGAGGGCCTGCACTCGGTGGACTCCGCGTCACTTCTGACCGATGTCGCGGCGATGCGCCGTCTGGTGGACCAGGTCGAGGGCGAGTGGTTGCGGCGGGTCGGTGAGGTCCACGCCCGCGGCGCCGCCCAGGTGGTCGGGGCTGGGTCGACGAAGGCGTTCCTGCGCGGGACGTGCCTGGTGTCGCCGTCTGAGGCGTCGAGGGCGGTGGACACTGCCACCGCCCTGCGGACCACCTGCGCTGCGACCGCCGACGCGGTGGCCGCTGGGGTCATCGGTGTCGGGCAGGCCCACGTCATCGCGACCGTCATCGACCGGCTGCCCTCGGCTCTGCCCGAGGGAACGCGCCTGGACGGTGAGCGGGTGCTCCTGGATCATGCTGCAGCGCTCAACCCCGCGGAGCTGGCCA
>JACMOY010000357.1 GCA_014377795.1 Actinomycetota bacterium
AGAAGAGCGCGCTGGAGGAGGACCGAATCCGGATCTTCCGCGCCGACCAGTCCGCTGCCGACTCACTGCGCCTGGTCGCCGAGCAGATCGGCGCCCTGCACGTCGTCGTGGACGACGGCAGCCACCTGTCCGCGCACGTCCGCACGACGTTCGAGACCCTGTTCCCGCAGCTGGAGCCGGACGGCATCTACGCGGTCGAGGACCTGCAGACCTCGTACTGGCCCGAGTTCGGTGGCAGCCAGGACCCGCACGACCGGCGCACGAGCATGGCGATGGTCAAGGACCTGGTGGACGGGCTGAACCACGAGGAGTACGTCGACGAGGCCTACCCGCCGACGTACACCGACCTGCACGTCACCGAGGTGCACGCCTACCACAACCTGGTGTTCGTCCAGAAAGGCGCGAACAGCGAGGGCACCCGCCGGCGGACGATCCTGCGCGAGCGGTACGCCCCCAAGCCCCCGGCCTAGAGCATCGGCAGGTAGCGGGCCAGCTCGTAGGACGTCACCTGGTGGCGGTACTCGGCCCACTCGGCACGCTTGTTGCGCAGGAAGTAGTCGAACACGTGCCCGCCGAGGGTCTCGGCGACCAGCTCGCTGTCCTCCATGACGGCGATCGCCTCGGCCAGGCTGCCGGGCAGGCGGGCGATGCCGAGGGCCTTGCGCTCGGACTCGGACAGCCCCCACACGTCGTCCTCGGCCTCGTCCGGCAGCTCGTAGCCCTCCTCGATGCCCTTGAGGCCAGCGGTGAGCATGACGGCGAAGGCCAGGTAGGGGTTGCACGCCGAGTCGACCGAGCGCACCTCGACCCGGGTGGACTGGCCCTTGCTGGGCTTGTACATCGGGATGCGCACCAGCGCGGAGCGGTTGTTGTGGCCCCAGCAGACGTACGCCGGCGCCTCGCCGCCGCCCATCAACCGCTTGTAGGAGTTGACCCACTGGTTCGTGACGGCGGTGATCTCGGCCGAGTGCCGCAGCAGGCCCGCGATGAACTGCCGGCCGACCTTGCTCAGCTGGTACGGCGCGCCCGCCTCGTGGAAGGCGTTGCCGTCGCCCTGGAACAGCGACAGGTGGGTGTGCATCCCGGACCCGGGCTGGTCGGCGAACGGCTTGGGCATGAACGAGGCGAAGATGCCCTGCTCGAGCGCGACCTCCTTGATGACCGCACGAAACGTCATGATGTTGTCGGCGGTGGTCAGCGCGTCGGCGTACCGCAGGTCGATCTCGTTCTGGCCCGGGGCGCCCTCGTGGTGGCTGAACTCGACGCTGGTGCCCATCGACTCGAGCAGGCTGATCGCCGCCCGCCGGAAGTCGTGCGCGGTGCCGTGCGGCACGTGGTCGAAGTAGCCGGCCTGATCGACGGGCACCGGCGGCTCACCGGGCTTGCTGCCCTGCTCGAACAGGAAGAACTCGATCTCGGGGTGGGTGTAGAACGTGAAGCCGAGGTCGGACGCCTTGTCCAGCGCGCGCTTGAGGACGTTGCGCGGGTCGACGAACGACGGCGTCCCATCGGGCAGCAGGATGTCGCAGAACATCCGCGCGGTGCCCGGGTTCTCGCCGCGCCACGGCAGCACCTGGAACGTCGCCGGGTCGGGCCGCACCAGCATGTCGGCCTCGTACACGCGCGCGAAGCCCTCGATCGCACTGCCGTCGAACCCGATGCCCTCGGCGAACGCGCCCTCGAGCTCGGCCGGCGCGACCGCCACCGACTTCAGCGTGCCGAGCACGTCGGTGAACCACAGCCGGACGAAGCGGATGTCCCGCTCCTCGATGGTGCGGAGCACGAACTCCTGCTGCCTGTCCATGCCCCTCATCCTAGGGTCGCCCCGCTGCCGCCCGGCGTCCCCGCCCGCGGGGCCGGCTGCACTCACCCGCGGCGACAGCTGGTCGCCGTCCTGCGGCGCTGGCGCCGGCCCCCCCGTCGTCCACAGGGCCGGGGCCCGCCGGCAGCGGCGCACTCCGGCTGGCGGGCACACTCGCCCGATGCGGCTGCCGGACGACCTCATCGCGCGGGCCGCGGACCAGCAAGGACTGCTGACGCGGGCGCAGCTTCGCGGGGGCGCAGTCACCGCCGACGCGCTGCGGTGGCGGCTAGGGCGCACCTGGTCCCTGGTGCTGCCGACGGTGGTGTCGACCGCGTCCCGCCCACTGACCACCTCGCAGAAGCTCGTCGCGGCATTGCTGGAGGCGGGTCCCGACGCCGTGGTGACCGGCCACCGGGCCTGCACCTGGCACGGGGTGACGTCGGCACGCACCGACCGGCCGGTGGAGGTGCTGGTACCGGCTGGGCACGCGGCGCGGGGCGTCGGCTTCCTGCGCGTGCGCCGCACCCGTCGCCATGACGCGCGGCCGGTGCACCAGCACCCTCGGTCCGTCCTTGGCGATGGACGGCTGGGGCCTGGCGTAGGCCCGCCGCCCTCACGTCGGGGGGGGACCCCCGCGCCGCTCAGGTGGCGAGGACGGCCATCGCGGCCGCGCGGCCGGGGATGCCGCTGACGCCGCCGCCGCGGCGGGCACCGGCGCCGCACAGCAGGACGCGCGGGTGCTCGGTCTCGACCCCCCAGGTGCCGACCTGCTCGTCGGTCTCGGCCCACGGCCAGGCGAGGTCGCGGTGGAAGATGTGCCCGCCCGGTAGGCCGACGTCGGACTCCAGGTCGACCGGGGTGCGGGCCTCCAGGCACGGCTGCCCCGACGGCGCGGTCAGCAGGCAGTCCTCGATCGGCTCGGCCAGCACCGAGTCCAGCGACCGAAGGGTCGCGGCGAGCGCGGCTGTACGAGCGGCATCGTTGTCGGCGCGGAACAGCCGGGCGGGCATGTGCAGACCGAACAGGGTCAGGGTGTGCGCCCCGGACGCGCGCAGCTCGGGCCCCAAGATCGAAGGGTCAGACAGGCTGTGGCAGTAGATCTCGCACGGCGGCACGCTCGGGATGCGGCCCGCCGCGGCCTCGTCGTACGCCGTCTGCAGCTGGTCGTACCCCTCGTTGACGTGGAACGTGCCGCTGAATGCGGCGGCCGGGTCGACCGCGCGGTCGCGCAGCCGCGGCAGCCGTGACAGCAGCATGTTGACCTTGAGCTGGGCGCCCTCGGGCGAAGGACCGGTGCCGTCGACGCCCATCAGCCGCGCGAGGGACTGCGGCGCGCAGCCGGCCAGCACGTGCCCGGCGCCGACGACCTGCGTGCCGCCTGCGGCATCGATGTAGACGACCTCACCGTCCGGCGACACGGACGTGACCTCCGCCCCGGTGACCAGCTGCGCGCCCGCGGACGACGCTGCCGCAGCCAGCGCACCGGTGACCGCGCCCATCCCGCCGACCGGGACGTCCCAGTCCCCCGTACCGCCGCCGATCACGTGGTAGAGAAAGCACTTGTTCTGCTGCAACGACTCTGACCCCGCGGCGGCGAAAGTGCCGATGAGCGCGTCGGTCAGGACGACGCCCCGCACCGTGTCGTCAGCGAACGTCCCCTCGATCACCGAGCCCAGCGGACGACGCACCAGGGCGTCCCACGCCTGCGCACCGACCCGGGCGCGCATCTGCTGCTCCGACAGCAGCGGCTCGGTCACCGACGGGAACACCGCGCGTGCAACAGCCGACGTCGTATCGTAGAACCGTTGCCACGCAATCGCTTCAGCGTCCGAGCCTGTCACTGCCCGGAACGACGCAGCCGTCGCCGGCGAATCACCGTGGTCGACGAGAAGTCCGCGCTCGGGGGAGCCTGGCACCGGTGTGTACGACGACACCCGGCGCCGCACCAGCTGCAACGACAGACCCAGCTCGTCGACGACCTGCCGCGGCATCAATGAGACGAGGTAGCTGTAGCGGGACACCCGCGCGTCAACCCCGGCGAAGGCCTGCGCCGACACAGCCGCCCCGCCGACGTGGTCGAGCCGCTCGAGGACGAGCACCGTGCGCCCCGCCCGCGCCAGGTAGGCCGCC
>JACMOY010000358.1 GCA_014377795.1 Actinomycetota bacterium
CCTCGCCGCGCACGTGCACGCTGACCGGCAGCCCCATGATCTGCTCGACGAAGCCGGCGCGCGGCAGCTCGGCGCTCACAGGTGCGCCTGGTCGATCGCCGTCTGCAGCCGGGCGAGGTACCTGTCGCTGGTGACGGTGGCCCCCGGCACCGTGTCGACCTGCACCGGCCCGCTGCCCCCGGTCGAGGTGTGGTGTCCGAACAGCAGCGCGATCGCGGTGACGGTGGTGGGGAAGGCCGTGACGGTGCGTCTCACCGGCTGAACCTCTCCAGGTGGATGTTCGCCGCGGGGACCCCCGCGTCGAGGGCGGCGGGGCGGCGCATCCGCGTGGTGGGGGGTGACGTCACAGCGGCCGCCGGGAGCATCTGGGCCATAGGCACCATAGTGGCGCCCGTTCCTGGCCTGCGGATGGTCCGAGGCCGTGAGTTCGCTGTGAGCCCCTGCCCCCATCAAACCGGCCGGCGTCGCCGAAGTGGGAGGATGCCGGACGTCGGACCGACCGGTCAGGCTGACGTGACGGCGGAACGAGGGGGCCAGGTGCGGCTGCTCGAGCGCCTCGACGGCCGGCGCGTCCTGCTCACCGGGGTCACCGGTTTTGTCGGCGAGGCCCTGCTGCAACGCATGCTCACCGACCTGCCGGGCCTGGTGCCCGTGGTGCTGGTGCGCCCCAAGTCCGGCCAGCCCGTCGCCGACCGCGTCGCCGGCCTGCTGCGCAAGCCCACGTTCGCCGCGGCCCGTGAGCGCGTCGGTGGCCTCGACGCCCTCCTGGCCACCGTCGAGGTCATCGAGGGCGACCTCGCCGCCGTGCCGGCGCTGCCCACCGACCTGGACGTCGTCGTCCACTGCGCGGGCGACGTCTCGTTCGACCCCCCGATCCAGGACGCGTTCGCCACCAACGTCGACGGCACCCACGCGCTGCTCACCCGGGTGGTCGAGGCGTCGGTCGCCCGCGGCCGGCCGATCCACTACGTGCACGTCTCGACCGCGTACGTCGGCGGCCGCCGCCGCGGTTCCGTCCCCGAGCGCTCGGTCGAGCACGACGTCGACTGGCGGGTCGAGCGCGACGCCGGACGCCGCATGGCGCACCGCGTCGAGGACGACTCGCGCGAGCCCGAGGTGCTGTCACGCCTCCGCCGCGAGGCCGAGCGCGAGCACGGCCGGGCCGGGCCGATCACCGTCGCGCAGGACGCCGAGCGCCGGCGCCGCACGTGGGTCAAGGACCAGCAGGTCGCGGCGGGCGGCGAGCGGGCCCGTTCGCTGGGCTGGACCGACGCCTACACGTTCACCAAGGCGATGGGCGAGCGCATCGTCGAAGAGCTGACCTCGGGTCGCTCGCGCGACCAGCCGGGCGCCCCGGCGCTGCCCGTCAGCATCGTGCGGCCCAGCATCATCGAGTCCGCGCTCGTCTCGCCCCACCCGGGGTGGATCGAGGGCTTCAAGATGGCCGAGCCGATCATCCTCGCCTACGGCCGCGGTGAGTTCCCCGAGTTCCCGGCCGCGCCCGACTCGGTCGTCGACATCGTGCCGGTCGACCACGTCGTCAACGCGATCATCGCCGTGTGCGCCACTGATCCCGAACCCGGTGTGCCGCAGTACTTCCACGTGTCGTCAGGAGCGCGCAACCCACTGACCTTCCGGCGGCTGTACGAGCTGGTGCGCGAGCACTTCGAGAAGCACCCCTTCGACCTCGGCGAGCGCGGTGCCGTCGCGCTGCCGACCTGGCGGTTCCCGGGCTCGCAACGGGTCGAACGCGTTCTCGCGCAAGGAGAGACGGCCCACCGGCTGGCCGACCGCGCGCTGGGACTGGCCCCGCGCAGCGAGAGGGTTCGCGAGTTCTCGCGCGACCTCGACCGCACCAAGACCCGGCTGGACTCGCTGCGCCGCTACCTCGAGCTGTACCGCTCGTACACCCAGGTCGAGCTGCAGTTCGTCGACGACCGCACCCTCGCGCTGCACCGGGCCCTGGACCCAGCCGACCTCGAGCCGTTCGGGTTCGACACGGCCGTCGTCGACTGGACCGAGTACATCCGCGACATCCACTGCCCGGCCGCCACCGCCCCGATCCGGCGCTACGACGTGATCCGCAAGCGCCGCGCCGCCGCCGGCGAGCCGCGCGCCCGCCGGCTCGAGGGCGACCCGGCCGGGGTGCTCGCCGTGTTCGACATGGACGGCACGCTGATGTCCAGCAACGTCATCGAGACCTACCTGTGGCTGCGCCTGCCCGAGCTCGACCGCGCCGACCGGCTGCGCGAGATCGGCGCCCTCATCCGCCGGGTGCCGTCGTACGTCGGCGCCGAGCGCCGTGACCGCGGCGGGTTCCTGCGCTCGGTCTACCGCCGGTACGTCGGCGCCGACCTGCACGAGCTGGACGCACTCGTCGACGAGGTCGTCACCCCACACGTGCTCGAGCGGGTCAGCGGCGCGGCCCTGCGCCGGGTTCGCGAGCACCGTGCGGCCGGTCACCACACGGTGCTGCTCACCGGCGCCGTCCGACCGCTGGCCCGGCCGCTCGGGCCGCTGTTCGACCACGTGGTCGCGGCCGAGCTGGCCGTCGACGCGCACGGCCGGGCCACCGGGTTCCTCGCCAGCCCGCCGCTGGTCGGCGAGTCCCGGGCTGCGTGGCTGGTGCGCTACGCCGAGGTGGGCGGTTTCGACCTGAGCCGCTCTTACGGGTACGCCGACAGCCACTCCGACCTGCCGATGCTGCGCGCCGTCGGCAAGCCCACCGCCGTCTCACCGGACGTCGCGCTCTACCGCGCCGCGCGCACCGCCCGCTGGCCGGTCGAGACCTGGGCGACGCCGTCGGTCACCTCGCGACTGCGGGTGCCCGACGTCCGGCACGACACCACCGGGGCGGCCCTGACGTGAGGCGCTCCCGATGATGCTGGCCCTCGAGCTGTTCCGCTCGATCCCCCGGTACGCCGCGGCGCGCACCCTCGGGTCTCGCATGCCCGGGCTGCTGGTCGGCCCGATGGCACCGGTGCGGCTGGTGACCCGCGACGAGCCGCCGGTGCGTCACGACGGCTGGGCGCGGGTGCGTCCGCTGCTGTCGGGCATCTGCGGCTCGGACCTCGGTGTCGTGACCGGCTCGACGTCGCTGTACTTCTCGGCGCTGGTGTCCATGCCGTTCGTGCCGGGCCACGAGGTGGTCGGCGAGCTGCTGGACGACGCCACCGACCACAGCGGCGCACCCCTGCCCCGCGGCACCCGCGTCGTCATCGACCCGGTGCTCGCCTGCGCGGCCCGGGGCCTGGCGCCGTGCCCGTCGTGCGCGTCCGGGCGCACCAACCTGTGTAACCACGTGACGGTGGGCCACGTCTCGCCCGGCCTGCAGACCGGCTTCTGCCGTGACACCGGTGGGGGCTGGGGTGAGCAGCTCGTCGCGCACTCCTCGCAGCTGCACCCGGTGCCGGACGACCTGTCCGACGAGCGGGCGGTGCTCGTCGAGCCGATCGCCTGCGCCGTGCAGCTCGCCCGGCGCGCCCAGGTGCCTTCCGGTGGCAGCGTCCTGGTGTCCGGCGCGGGGGCGGTCGGCCTGTTCGCCACCCTGGCGCTGCGCGAGCTCACCGTCGCGGGCCGCATCACCGTGATCGCCAAGCACGGCCGCCAGGCCGACCTGGCGCGCTCCTTCGGGGCCACCGACGTCGCGTCGCCGGACGAGGCCATGCGCGCCGTCCGCCGCGCCACCCGGGCGCTGCGCGTCGCGCCCGCCCCGCTGCCGGGCCCGGCGGCGCGGATCGTCGGCGGCGCCGGCGAGATGCTGCTGGGCGGGGTCGACGTCGGCGTCGACGCGGTCGGCTCGACCGGGTCGCTCGACACCGTGCTGCGCTCGACCCGCGCCGGTGGACGGGTCGTGCTGTCGGGGATGCCCGCGTCCGCAGACCTCTCGCCCGCCTGGTTCCGCGAGCTCGAGGTCGCCGGGACGTACGCCTCCAGCGGCGACGCGTTCGAGGTGGCGACGGGACTGGCCCGGCTCGCGCCGCTGGACGGCGTCGTCGGTGGCCGCTACCCGCTGCACCGCTGGCGCGAGGCCCTCGACCACGCCCACTCGGCGGGCCGGCTCGGCACCGTCAAGGTCTGCTTCGACGTCCGCAGCCGCGCATGATGACCATGTTGACCCACCGAAGGAGTCGCTCGTGAGCCGCCCAGGATTCGTGCTGGAGGTCGACGACCGCACCCCACCGCTCGTCGTCCACGAGGGTGAGGGGTTCCGCCTCGAGACCTTCCCCCGCGGCACGCGCGTCGTCTACCCGCCCGAGTCGCTGCCCGGCATCCGGGACGCCGACGGCGCCATCCGCCGCGCGCTGCTCGAGCCGACGAACAGCGAGCCGCTGCCGGTGCTGCTGACCGCCGGGATGCGGCTGACCATCGCGTTCGACGACATCTCGCTGCCGCTGCCGCCGATGGTCAAGCCCGACATCCGCCAGCGCATCATCGAGCAGGTGCTGACGATGGCCGCCGCGGCGGGCGTCGACGACGTCGAGATCATCTCGGCGAACGCGTTGCACCGCAGGCTGACCGCCGCCGAGCTGAAGGACATCGTCGGGGAGCGGGTGTTCCGGTCCTTCTTCCCCCAGGGTGCGCTGTACAACCACGACGCCGAGGACCCCGACGGCATGCTGTTCATCGGCGAGACCGACCGCGGTGAGGTCGTCGAGATCAACAAGCGCGCCGCCGAGAGCGACCTTCTCGTCTACGTCAACGTCAACCTGGTGGCGATGGACGGCGGTCACAAGTCGGTGCCGATCGGCCTGGCCGGCTACAAGAGCCTGCGGCACCACCACAACAGCCAGACGATGGTGAACTCCCGCTCGTTCATGGACCACACCAAGTCGGCGATGCACCACTCCGCCTGGCGGATGGGCAAGCTGCTCGCCGACCATCTGAAGATCTTCACCATCGAGACCACACTCAACAACGACGTCTTCCCCGACTCGTACGGCTTCCTGATGAAGCGCGAGTGGGAGTGGGGCGTGCGCGACCAGGCGTCGATGCTCGCCGCCCGCCGCGGGCTCGCGATCGCCCCGAAGTCGGTGCGGCACAACCTCTATCAGGGGATGCGAGCGCCGTACGGTTTGACGGGGATCAACGCCGGCGAGACCGAGGCGGTGCACGAGCTCACCGTCGCCAAGGTGCACCAGCAGCAGATGGTCGAGGTGCAGGGCCAGAGCGACGTCCTGGTGATGGGCGTCCCGTACGTCGGGCCCTACAACGTGAACTCGACGATGAACCCGATTCTCGCGACCTGCATGGGCCTGGGCTACTACTTCAACAGCTACCGGGGCCAGCCCGTCGTCCGCAAGGGCGGGGCCGTGATCCTCTACCACCCGGTCGAGCCGGACTTCAACCAGCTGCACCACCCCAGCTACGTCGACTTCTTCGAGGAGGTGCTGTCGACGTCGACCGACCCGGCGGTGATCGAGGCGAAGTTCGAGCAGCAGTACGCCACCGACCCCTGGTACATCCACCTGTACCGCACCTCGCACGCCTACCACGGCGTCCACCCGTTCTACATGTGGTACTGGGCGGCCCACGCCATGGACCATGTCGGGGACGTCGTCTGGGTCGGCGCCGACCGCAAAGCCGTGGAGCGCATGGGTTTTCGCGCCGCCTCCTCACTGCAGGACGCACTCGAGATGGTGTCGGGCACGGTGGGGCGCTCGCCGTCCATCACCTACCTGCACAACCCGCCGCACCTGATCGCCGACGTCCGGTGACCTCGCCCGTCGTCCACGTCGCCAAGCACGTCCTGTCGGGGGCGCTGCTGCGCGGGGCCCGACAGGACGTGAGGACGGTCGCCCGCGGTTGGCGCTGGGGCCGGCGCTCGATGGTGCCGCGCTCGGCCGAGCCGTACGTGCCCGCCCAGACCACCGAGCCGTTCCCGACCGCCTGGGCCCGGACGCCGGTCGCCACGGTCGTGCGCGACGGGCTGCAGCGCTTCGGTCTGCGCCCGCTGATGCACTCGGGGATCACGCCGACCGTGCGCGGCCTCGACGTCCTCGACCAGCTGGTCGGCCCGGTCGTCTTCGTCGCCAACCACACCTCGCACCTGGACACCCCCCTCATCCTGTGCTCGCTGCCCGACACCTGGCGCCGCAAGACCGCCGTGGCCGCCGCGGCCGACTACTTCTTCGACACCTGGTGGCGCGCGACCTCGTCCGCGATGGTGTTCAACACCTTCCCGATCGAGCGCCGCTCGGGCTCGATGTCGGCCACCCCGGGCGACCTGCTCGCGGACGGCTGGAACGTGGTGGTCTTCCCCGAGGGCACCCGCTCGCCGGACGGCTGGACCCGACGCTTCAAGCCCGGTGCCGCGTTCTTGTCCCAGACCCAGCAGGTGCCCGTGGTGCCGGTCGGCATCCGTGGGTCGTTCGCGGCGATGCCGCGCGGCCGCGGCTGGCCGGTGCCGGGACGACCGGCGGTCACCGTGCGCTTCGGCGAGCCGCTCCTGCCGCTGGTGGGCGAGGGTCCGCGCGAGTTCGGGGCCCGGATCGAGAACGCCGTCGCCCTGCTGGTCGACGAGGACGCCACCACCTGGTGGGACGCCACCCGCCGCGCCGCCCGCGGCCAGACCCCGGCGATGAGCGCCCCCGACACCGCCCAGTGGCGGCGCGTCTGGGACCAGACCCGGCCCCCCGTCGTCCGCACCACCCGCCGCATCTGGCGCTGACCCCAGTCCGGCGGCACTTTGTCACGCAAGTGCCGCCTGGGACCCTGGTCCGGCGGCACTTTGTCACGCAAGTGCCGTCTGAGAGGCCGTCCCGGCGGCACTTAGGCGAGCAAGTGCGGGGGTGGTGGGGTGGGGGTGGCGTGCTGGCGGACCCAGGAGTGCATGGCGATGGCGGCCGCGGCGCCGGCGTTGATCGAGCGGGTCGAGCCGAACTGGGCGATCGACAGGACGACGTCGCAGGCCGCGCGAGCCGCCTCGGACAGGCCCGGGCCCTCCTGGCCGAGCAGCAGCACGCAGGCCCGCGGCAGGGCCTGGGTCTCCAGCGGCACCGCGCCGGGCAGGTTGTCGACGCCCAGCACCGGCAGCCCGGACGCCGACGCCCAGGTGCGCAGGTCGTCCGCGCTCGCGTGGTGGTGCAGGTGCAGGTAGCGGTCGGTCACCATGGCGCCGCGCCGGTTGAACCGCCGGTTGCCGACCACGTGCACCCCGGCGGCGTTGAACGCGTTCGCCGTCCGGACGACGGACCCGATGTTCAGGTCGTGCTGCCAGTTCTCGATCGCGACGTGGAACGGATGGCGGCGCGTGTCCAGGTCGGCCACCACGGCCGCGACCCGCCAGTAGCGGTAGCGGTCGACGACGTTGCGCCGGTCGCCCTCGGCCAACAGCACGGGGTCGTACCGCTCGTCGCCTGGCCACGGGCCGTCCCAGGGACCGACGCCCACCTGGTGATCGCTCGCTGGTCGGTCCACGGATCGACCCTAAGGCGAATCCACGGTTCCTCACCTACGCTGCTGCGCGTGATGCACACCCTCGGCCCCTCGTGGCTCGACCCCCAGTCCCTGCTCGACAGCCTGGGCACGTACGCGCTGTGGGGCGCTGCGCTCGTCGTGTTCGTCGAGTGCGGCCTGTTCATCTTCTTCCTACCCGGCGACTCGCTGCTGTTCACGGTGGGCCTGCTGCAGGGTCGCGGTGACCTGCACCAGCCGCTGTGGCTGGCCTGCCTGGTGCTGAGCGTGGCGGCGTTCGCCGGCAACGTCGTCGGCTACGAGATCGGCCGCAAGGCCGGCCCGGCGCTGTTCCACCGGCCGGACGCCAAGCTGTTCAAGCCCAAGTACGTCGACCAGACCGTCGGCTTCTTCGACAAGTACGGCGCCCGGGCCATCGTCCTGGCCCGCTTCGTCCCCATCGTGCGCACCTTCATCACGGTGACCGCCGGGGTGGGGCGGATGCCGCGCCGCACGTTCCTCGGCTACACAGCGATCGGCGCCGTGCTGTGGGCCACCGGCATCACGGTGCTCGGCTACTTCCTCGGCTCGGTCGCGTTCATCGCGGCGCACCTCGAGCTGATCCTGCTGCTCATCGTGGTCGTCTCGGTGCTGCCAGCCGTCGTCGAGGTGCTGCGAGCCCGCTCGAAGGGCAGCACCGACGGCCGCGACCCCCGCTACGACGAGGACGACGAGCGTCAGCGGGTCATCGACGAGGACATCCGCGGCGCCTGAGCGCTACTGCTTCTGCTGGGCCGCGTACGCGCGGACCGCGGTGGTGTCGTCGCGCGCGATGGCGGCGAACACCGCTGTGGCTCTGGTCGTGTCCCACAGCACGACCGAGCCCGAGCCCGCGCGGTTCGCCGTGCCCCGGACGGGGACCGTCAACGACACCCCGGACGACCCCGAGCTGGCCTTCATGCCGAGCACGAACCGGGCGAGCGCCAGCGGTCCGGTGCTCGAGTCGACGGTGAGGGCGCCCGCGCCGCTGCGGGCCAGGGGGAACGTGCGCAGCGGGTTGACCAGCGTGGCCGGGCTGGTCGCCTTGGTGACGATCGCGGCGAGCAGCTCGCGCTGACGCTCGACCCGGCCGAGGTCACCGCGCGGGTCGCTGTACCGCGCTCGCGCGTAGCCCAGGGCCGTCGCGCCCATCGCCTGCTGGCAGCCCTTGGCGATGTCGAGCCCCGCGCGGCGGTCGTTGATCGCCCGCTTCGGGCAGATGCGCACCCCGCCGACCGCGTCGACCATGCCGGCGAACCCCGCGAACCCGATCTCGACGTAGTCGTCGACGCCGATCCCGGTGTTCTGCTCCACGGTGCGTGCCAGCAGTGCGGCTCCCCCGATCGAGAACGCCGAGTTGATCTTGCCCTTCCCGTGGCCCGGGATGTCGACGTAGCTGTCGCGCGGCACGCTCATCAGCACCGTCGGTCCGCGGCCGGACGGTACGTGCAGCAGCAGGATCGTGTCGGTCCGCTGACCCGCTGTGGTGCCGGTGCGCAGCGCCTTGCGCTGAGCCGCGGTGAGCCCGGCCCGCGAGTCCGACCCGACGACGAGGTAGGTGCGGCCCGGCGTCGCGGCCGAGTCCCCGAGGGCGGCGGTGCGGTTCAGGCTGGTCCAGGCCACGGCGAGCAGCGCGAGCGGGTAGGCCACCAGCAGCACCACGACCAGCGCGACCCAGCGCAGACCGCGGCGCCGTCGTCCGGACGTCGCGGCGCCGGCCGGCCGCGTCGGGGCGCCGGGTCCACTCGGTGCGCCGGGGGCGCGGACGCCGGACCCCGGCGGGGCGTCCGGCGCGCGGCCACCGGACTGCGGCAGCATCTGCGTGCGGTCCCAGTCGTCGGCGGGCATGCCCCCCACGGTACGTCGCCGCTGCCGCACACCCCAGTCCGCACGATCAGGTCACCCGGCGGGCTCGACCGCCCCGGTCGTGGTGTCCGGCCGGGTACCGTGGCCCGTGCCCGACTGGCTGTCCGCGCTGCTGCACCCTGACCTGGCGACCCTGAGCGCCACCGGGGTCTACGTCGTGCTGTTCACCCTGGTGTTCGTCGAGTCCGGGCTGCTGGTCGGGTTCCTGCTGCCCGGTGACACGGTGCTCTTCGCCGCGGGGCTGCTCGCGGCCCGCGAGGGGTCGTCGCTGTCGCTGCCGCTGCTGGCGCGGGGCGCCGCGGTGTGCGCGGTGGCCGGTGACGCCGTCGGCTACTGGACCGGACGGCGGCTCGGCCGCCCGTGGGTCGAGCGACGGGCCGGGCGCGCGGCGCGGCACCTGCCTCAGGCCGAGGCGTTCTACCAGCGCTGGGGGCTCAGTGCGGTGGTCATCGCCCGCTTCATCCCCTGGGTGCGCACGTTCACCCCGATCGTCGCCGGGACGGCCCGGATGCCCTACCCCCGGTTCCTCGTGGCCAACGTCGTAGGCGCGCTGCTGTGGGGGTCCGGGTTGATCGTGCTCGGCTACGTCGCGCACTCGGTGCCGTGGGTGCGCTACGCCGCGTACACCGTCGCCGGGGTGTCGGTGCTGGCCTCGCTCTTGGGGCCGGTGGTGGCCCGCAGGCGGGCGCGGACGAAGCGGGGGGTCAGAAGCTGACCGAGACCGCCCCGCTGGTCGAGGGCGCGAGGTTCCAGGCGCCCGGGTAGACCCAGCGGTAGGCCGCCCGTCGGCGCGGCTGCACCGAGAACCTGGCCTGGCCGAGCCGGTCGGTGGTCCGCCGGGTCACGACGCGCCAGGCGGTCGTCCCCGCGTAGCGCACCTGCAGGCTGACGGACTGACCCGCGACCCCGAGTCGCGCGTTGGTGCGCACGGTGGTCGCGAGGACGTCGGGCCGGCCGGCGCGCACCGTCGCGAGCGTCGCCGTCGGGCGCTTGACGAACCGGGTCACCTTCGAGGCCGACAGCCCGCGTGCGACCGTGCCGGTGGCCGGGACGACGACCCGCAGGGTCAGCACGGTCGGTGCCGTGCGGCGCAGGGCCAGGACGGCCTTGCCGGCGGAGGACGTCGTGGCGCCGGCGAGCACCCGCCACCCGGTCGCCGGGGTCCAGCCCTGCAGCTGCACCGCGGTGGCGACCGGGCCGGGCACCGCGGCGACCGACGTGCTGGTCCGCGCCGACGCCCCGACGTACGCGGTCGCGGGGGGAGCGATC
>JACMOY010000359.1 GCA_014377795.1 Actinomycetota bacterium
TCCGCGAGCGGTTCACCGCGCGTCGCGGCGGCAGCGACCCGGTCGACCGGCTGCTGCGCCGGCTGCTCGGCCTCGAGGACAAGATGCGCCAGTACAAGGACGGCGCGCGCTTCGTCCGCGGCGTCGTCGACCGGGTCGCGATGCCCGGGTTCAACGCCGTCTGGACCTCACCCGAGACGCTGCCGACCCCCGTCGAGATCGCCGACCCGGACGCCTGGGTGCGGCGCGTCCACGGCTGACCCGGTGAGCGGGCCCGACCCCTCCGTCGCGGCGGTGCGGACGGCGGTGCGCCGGCTCACCGCGGACCTGCCGGCGGCGTCCTTGGCGCTGGCCGCTGTCAGCGGTGGTGCCGACTCGCTGGCGCTCGCCGCTGGTGCCGCGTTCGTCGCGCCGAGGAGCGGTTGGCGCGCCGGGGCGGTGGTGGTCGACCACGGGCTGCAGCCGGGATCCGCCGACGTGGCTGCCGGAGCGGCGGGCACGTGCCGCGACCTGGGGCTCGACCCGGTGCTCGTCGTCCGCGCCGAGGTGGGCGCCGGCGCGGGCCCCGAGGACGCGACCCGCACCGCCCGCTACGCCGCCCTCTCCCGCGCCGCCGACGACGCGGGCGCCACCGCGGTCCTGCTCGGGCACACCCGCGACGACCAGGCCGAGACCGTGCTGCTCGCCCTGGCCCGCGGCTCGGGCACCCGCTCGCTCGCGGGCATGGCCGCCGTCCGCGACCGCTGGCGCCGGCCTCTGCTCGGCCTGCCCCGGACGACGACCCGCGCCGCCTGCGCGGCCCTGGGCCTCTCGCCGTGGGACGACCCGCACAACGAGGACCCGCGCTTCACCCGGGTGCGTGCGCGGGCGCTGCTGCCGGTGCTCGAGCGCGAGCTCGGCCCGGGCCTGGTCGCGGGGCTGGCGCGCACCGCCGCCTTGGCGCGCGACGACGCCGACGCCCTGGACGCCATCGCGGCGGCGGCCCACGACCGACTCGGCGGTGGTGACCTCGACGTTGACGACCTGCCCGCGCTGGCCCCGGCCGTGCGGCGGCGGGTCCGGCGGCTCGCGGCCGGCCGCCCGCTCACCAGCACCCAGGTGGCGGCCGTCGACGCGCTGGTCACCGACTGGCACGGCCAGCGGGCGGTGTCGCTGCCCGGTGGTGGCGGCGTCGCCCGCGAGGGGGACCGGCTGGTGGTGCGCGCCCCCTGAGGCCCTGTGGCACCCTTGCGCCCGTGGACGCACAGGACATGGGCACCGACCTGGAGAAGGTGCTGGTCACCGAGCAGCAGATCCGCGAGCGGCTGGTCGAGCTGGCCGCGGCGATCGACGCGGACTACGCCGGCCGCGACCTGCTGCTCGTCGGGGTCCTCAAGGGTGCCGTGATGGTCATGGCGGACCTCGCGCGGGCCTTGCGGACCCGGGCCGAGATGGACTGGATGGCGGTCTCGTCGTACGGGTCGGGCACCAAGTCCTCGGGCGTCGTGCGCATCCTGAAGGACCTGGACAAGGACATCACCGACCGCGACGTCCTGATCGTCGAGGACATCGTCGACTCGGGCCTGACGCTGTCGTGGCTGATGGGCAACCTCAGCTCGCGGGGCGCGGCCTCGGTGGCCGTCTGCACCCTGCTGCGCAAGCCGGCCGCGGCCAAGGTGTCGGTCGACGTCCGGTACGTCGGGTTCGACATCGACCCGGAGTTCGTCGTCGGGTACGGGCTGGACTACGCCGAGAAGTACCGCAACCTGCCGTTCGTCGGCACGCTCGCCCCGCACGTCTACTCCTGACTGTTCGCCCGTGGCGTAGCCGCGGTGGAACACCGGGCGGTGGCCGCCCGTTCACGTTGTCGTGGCACCTGCTCACGGCTAGAGCGCCCGAGCGCCCCTGTCCGGGGTGCGGTGTACCGTCGTGAGCAGGAAATTCGAGCGTGACACCGGCGTAGAACGAGCGGGAGGACGGGGCCTTGGCCCCCACACCATGAACTTCAGGCGACTCCTGCGGGGCCCGGCCATCTGGGTGCTGCTCATCGTGATCATCGGCCTGTTCGCCCTGCAGATCGGGCAGATCGGCAAGAGCTACCAGCGCATCGACACCTCGGCTGCGCTGCAGCTCATCAGCGACGGCAAGGTGCAGAGCGTCGAGCTCGTCAACGGTGACCAGCGCATCGACCTGGACCTCAAGCGCGGCCAGACGTTCTCCAGCGGCGACGTGCGCGACGCCACCCGGGTGCAGGCGTTCTACGTCGACCCGATGGGCCCCAGCGTCGTCGACGCCGTCGTGGCGGCCAAGAGCGACGGCAAGATCGTCAGCTTCAACAACACCAACCCGCAGCAGAGCTGGGTCGCCAGCCTGCTCATCACCATCTTGCCGATCCTGGTGATCCTGGGGCTGTTCTGGTTCCTGATGAGCCAGGTGCAGGGCGGCGGCAGCCGGGTCATGAGCTTCGGCAAGTCCAAGGCCAAGCTGGTCAGCAAGGAGTCGCCGAAGACGACGTTCGCGGACGTCGCCGGCGCCGCCGAGGCGGTCGAGGAGCTGCAGGAGATCAAGGAGTTCCTGGCCGAGCCGGCCAAGTTCCAGGCCGTCGGCGCCAAGATCCCCAAGGGCGTCCTGCTGTACGGCGCCCCCGGCACCGGCAAGACCCTGCTGGCCCGCGCGGTGGCCGGCGAGGCCGGCGTCCCGTTCTTCACCATCTCGGGCTCGGACTTCGTCGAGATGTTCGTCGGCGTCGGCGCCAGCCGGGTGCGCGACCTGTTCGAGCAGGCGAAGGAGAACGCCCCGGCGATCGTCTTCATCGACGAGATCGACGCCGTCGGTCGGCACCGCGGCGCCGGCATGGGTGGCGGTCACGACGAACGCGAGCAGACCCTCAACCAGCTCCTCGTCGAGATGGACGGCTTCGACGTGCGCGGCGGCGTCATCCTGATCGCTGCCACCAACCGGCCCGACGTGCTCGACCCGGCGCTGCTGCGCCCAGGCCGTTTCGACCGGCAGATCTCGGTCGACGCACCCGATCTCGCCGGCCGCAAGAAGATCCTCGAGGTCCACTCGCGTGGCAAGCCGCTCGCGACCGACATCGATCTGACGTCCGTGGCCCGTCGTACGCCGGGCTTCAGCGGCGCCGACCTGGCCAACGTGCTCAACGAGGCGGCCCTGCTGACGGCGCGGATGAGCAAGAAGGTGATCGGTTACGGCGAGCTCGACGAGGCCATTGACCGCGTCATCGCCGGCCCGCAGCGCCGTACGCGCCTGATGAGCGAGAAGGAGAAGCTCGTCACGGCCTACCACGAGGGCGGACACGCCCTGGTGGCCGCGGCGATGCCCGGCACCGATCCGGTGCACAAGATCACGATCCTGCCGCGCGGTCGGGCGTTGGGTTACACGATGGTGCTGCCCGACGAGGACAAGTACTCGCAGACGCGTTCCGAGCTGCTCGACAAGCTCGCCTACATGCTGGGCGGGCGTGCTGCGGAGGAGATGATCTTCCACGACCCGACGACCGGTGCCGGTGACGACATCGACAAGGCCACCAACCTGGCCCGTGCCATGGTCACCCAGTACGGCATGACCGAGAAGTTGGGGGCCATCAAGCTCGGCGAGGCCGCGGGCGAGCCGTTCCTGGGCCGCGACATGGGTCACCAGCGCAACTACTCCGAGGACATCGCAGCGATCGTCGACCACGAGGTCAAGCAGCTGCTGGCGACAGCCCACCAGGAGGCGTTCGACGCCCTGGAGGCCAACCGCGACGTGCTCGACACGCTCGTGCTGGCGCTCCTCGACAAGGAGACGCTCGACAAGGCCCAGATCGCGGACATCTTCACCGCGCTACGTCGGGTGCCCGTGCGTCCGGCCTGGACCGGCTCACCCAACCGCAACCCGTCGTCGGTCCCGCCCGTGGAGATCCCGCAGGAGATCCGCGACCGGGCTGCGGCCAACGGGCTCGCGCTCGCCGAGGCCGGCAGAGGCAACCAGGGCGGTGTGGTGGTCACACCGCCAGGCCCGGGCGGCGACGTGCACGGCGACAGCGGACTCGGTGGTCCTGCCAACATCCCCACCCCTCCCGGTCCCGCCCAATAGAGCTGAGGAAGACCCGTGACCAACCCGATCACGATCCTTGAGACGCCGGGTGCCGTGGTGCCCGACTTCGACCACGCGCGCGCCGAGGCAGCCGTCCGCGAGCTGCTCTTCGCGATCGGTGAGGACCCCGACCGCGAGGGACTCCTCGAGACGCCGGCCCGGGTTGCCCGTGCCTACGCCGAGGTCACCCAGGGGATCCGGCAGACGCCCGAGGACGTGCTGACGACGACGTTCGACCTCGGCCACGACGAGATGGTCCTGGTGCGCGACATCGAGCTGTGGTCGATGTGCGAGCACCACCTGGTGCCCTTCACCGGCGTGGCGCATGTGGGCTACATCCCGGCGACCACCGGCAAGATCACCGGCCTGTCCAAGCTGGCCCGGCTCGTCGACGTCTTCGCCAAGCGGCCGCAGGTGCAGGAACGGCTCACCACGCAGGTGGCCGACGCGCTGATGGAGATCCTGGAGGCCCGCGGGGTCATCGTGGTGATCGAGGCCGAGCACCTGTGCATGACCATGCGCGGGGTGAAGAAGGCCGGGGCGCGCACGATCACCTCGGCGGTGCGCGGCACGATGCGTAGCGACGCCTCGACGCGTGCCGAGGCGATGGCGCTCATCCACAGCTCTCGGTGACCCACCGGTGACCCACCGATGACCCACCGATGACCAGGACGGCCCCCTGGCCACTGGTGCCGACGCGCACCCGTGCGACGACGTCGTCGGACGCCGCCCTGCGGCCCCACATGGTGCTGATCATGACCGACGACATGAGCGTCGACGAGCCGCGCCATCCGGCGACCCGCTCTGAGCTCGCGCTGCGTGCCCTCGCGCTCAGGGACTGCTCGGGCGACGACTGCGACGTCGACGTCGGACCGGCGTCGGAGCCGACGGGTGGTCGCCGGTGAACGAGGTGCTGCTCGGATGGGTGCTCGCGCACCTGCGCCCTGGTCCGGAGACCGGGATGGGGCCGGTGACCGTCGCCGTGCTGGCCCGTGAGGCCGTCGACCTGGCGCCTCTCGTCGCCGTTCTGCCCCCCGGCTCGTCGGTGCGTGCGCATCTGCTGGACGGCGACCTCGACCGACTGCACGAGGATCTCGCGGCCGCCGGGCGGCACGACGTGGTCCTCGACCTCGGGCAGGGTCCGCGCACCGCCGTCCGGGTGCCGCTGGTGCTGCCGCACGTGCGCCGGGGCGGGACGCTCCTGGTGGTGCTGCCGCGCGCCGCGGCGGCCAGGGCGGCCGTCGACGCGCTGCTGGACGACGTCCGCGCCCTCCGCGTGAGCGGTGACGACACTGGTGGCGACCTCGACCCACCGGCCCGCCGCCGCGACCCACGCGGCTATCCGGAGCGCGACCGGCACGCCCTGGCAGCATCGATCGCCGCCGCGACCGTCGACGGCCACCGGCTCGCGATCACGGCCGGCGTGGCCACCTGGAGCGTCGTGCGCGAGGCGCGCTTCGACGCGCTGCTCGACCGGGCCCCACACCTCGGTCGGGTGCTGCACCGCGAGCCGGCCGCGACCTGGAGCAGGACCGCGCCGTTCGCCAGCAACCGGCCCGAGGAGGCGCCGGTCGCCGACGTGGGCGCGCCGGCGCTCTCGCTGCGGGTCTTCGAGGACGTGTGCGTCGTCCGGGGCAACGTGGCCTGGACCCATGACCTGGTGCTGCCGCAGGCCTTTCGCAACCCGGCCCGTCGCCGCCCCCGCACCCCGCTGCTCGCCGACTGGCTGCCCGGCGCCGTCCGCGACCCCGGGCACCCGGAGCCGACGCCGTTGGCGGGCACCTACCTGCATGCCGACAACATTCTGCGCGGCCACTTCGGGCACGCCCTTACCGAGCAGGTGTCACATCTGTGGGCCTGGGAGCGGGTGGTCGCCGACCACGACGACGTCCGGGTGCTGCTCGACGTCTCCCGCGCCCCTCTCGCCGAGTGGGAGAGCCCCCTGCTCGAGGCGGCCGGTGTGCCGCGCGACCGGGTGCAAGCCATGACCGGGCCGGTGCGCGTGGAGCGGTTGCTGGCGACCACGCCGGCGTACGCCATCGGCCGCTATGCACACCCGGTGCTTCGCCCGCTCCACCGTAGGATCGGCGACGCGCTCGCGGCCCACTCGACGCTCACCGACACCCCGACGAGGCTCTTCATGACCCGGCGTGGCACGAAGCGGGCCTGCCACGAGCAGGCCGGGGTCGAGGCGCTCGTCGGGCGGCACGGGTTCACCGTGATCGCCCCCGAGGAGCACGCGCTGCCCGACCAGGTCGCCTTGGTGCGTGGCGCCGAGGTGGTGGCCGGGTTCGGCGGCAGCGGGCTGTTCCACATCGCTCTGACCGATCGACCCACCCCGGTGATCGCGATCGCCTCCGACAACTACCCGCTCGCCAACGAGCGGCTGTTCGCCGCCCTGCACGACCACCCGCTCAGCGTTGTGCGCGGCA